>JAISQS010000286.1 GCA_031274045.1 Planctomycetaceae bacterium
TCGTGAATCTCTTTCGTAGGGCGTTGCCCTACGCTATGAGCTTGTTGCCCTTTCAGGGCGTTGATACCGCAAATAAAAGATACAATGTAACACCCCCACAAAATCCGAAATAATCAGAAAAAAATTATAAAGAAATACCAATAATTGAAAATGCCTCCCAAAAATCAAAGAAAAAATTCTGATTATTGAACATTGGTTTTCTGTAATATATTCAGTGAAATACTTCAAAGCTGTAGAAAAAACAAACCTTAATTTACAACCTGATTTTCTTACAAAACAACCTTAGTAGCCTTGTAATATCATAGCTTTGCAAGCCGTAGGTTTGCATCGCTCGGTAGAAAATGATGTTCCCACACACTAGCATTCCGTAGGAATGCCGCCATTGGACAAGTCACGGGGTTACATTCCTACGGAATGCGAAAACTTGGCTGGGACTTCATTTTCTACCGAGCGATACATTCCTAACGGAATGTAATAACTCGAAAGCATAGAACGGATTGAAAAATGTGGAACTTTCTTTTAGGCACGCAGCCTAAGTGAGCTTTGCCTAAATATCACAGATACTCTTATCTGCGCAATCCGTACAATGCGAAAATATATTTTTTATTGCAACAAGCCATTTGTTATCGCCGACATAAAGAACTAAGGCAGATTAGATTCGTCAATATTCCAACACGATGGCAAGCTCAAATCTATTCACTTCAGCGTCATTACAAAATTCGTTGATAATCGTTTGTATTTTTTCGTTGACTGTTTCGATTTCGGTTTATCAATTGAGTGCGGTTTGTCAAAGCCGTCCTCACACTAATTATTATTTTACTGACAAAAAATTTCGTTGTAATTATTTTTGTCTATCGTTGTTTTTTGCACAAATTATTTGAAGATTATGATGTCAACTTTTGCGTTTATGTCTGAGAGAAAATTTTTTGATTTGCGGGCAATTTTGCCGTATTTGCAACTTCGAATATTTTCTTTGATTTTGTTTTTGTTTTTGTTTCTTTGGGCAATTGGCATTTGTGTTCTGTTTAGCGGAGCGGAAATTTTTGCGCAATCTCCGCCAACGCCGCCGCCGAGCGTTCGGGCTGACGCTGAAAATGTACACCGCGATCAAATCTACGATAGATTTCGCATCGAACAACAAATCCAACAAAGCCGCTCCAACCCATTAAGACCACAAATCAAAACCCCACAACCGCCGCCAATAGATTTGACCGATAAAGCCTCGCAAAAATTCAAACTAAACGAAATAATTTTTGAACCAATCCCAAAATCGATAAGCCACGAAGAACTTCAAGCAGTCGCGCGAAAATATATTGAACGAGAGAGTGTTGATCTTCGTGATATTTATCTGATGCTTACTGAGATTGACGGGTTGTTTGACAGTAGAAGCGTGGTCGGGCGTGCGGTTTTGCCGGTGCAGGATGTCGTCAACGGCATCGTTCGCGTGAACATTATTGAGGCGCGGATTGGAAAAGTTAAAGTCGAAGTTAAGCGACCGTCTTATCCGATTTTTGAAAGAGGTAAACCGGAATACATTCCAAGCAAACCGCATTACGGATATAAATTTGTCAAAAAGCACTTCAATTTCAACGCGAACGAATTGCTGAACACAAAAAAGCTCGAAGATGAATTACTGCGATTCAACCGGAGATTCAGGAGTCAACTCGCCGCAGAAGTTGAACCGGGTGACGAGCATGGGTTGAGCGATTTGAAATTGACTTTTGTCAAACCTCAACCGTTGTCTGCAAGTTTTTTCGTCGATAATTCGGGACGCGAAAATTCGGGTCTGATACGGACTGGTTTTTTTGCTCAACTTCAAGGAAATTTCGGATTGGATGAATCGTTTTTTGTTTCTTATGATGAGACGGATGGTACTTCTATGTTGTTGCTTTCTGCGGGGATTCCGTTGACGCGGTTTGGGACGTTTTTTGATGTTTCGTATGATTACGGGACACCGCGAACGATAGATGGTCCTTTTGCTCCGCTGAATATTCATGGTACTTCGGAGCGGATTAGACCATCGTTTCGGCAGATATTGCGAAATGAAAAAAAGACGCGTCTTGATGGGACGATTTCTGTTGAGACGTATAAATCAAAGACATGGTTTGATCAGGATCTCAACTATGAAGAGGATTTGATGGGTATTACGGTTGGTCTCGACTATAGTCGGCGCAACGATAAATCGTCGGTTTATCGTTCTTTGTCGGTCACTGCCGGCAACGCGGGTACGGCATCGGCTTCGCCGGACATGGAATATGCGGATTTTTGCCTGTTGCGTGCTAGTATAATGCGGGTTTGGAATCCGAATTCTAAATGGACAATTATATTCAGAGGCAATGGACATGCGGCATTGACGGACATACCTCAAAGTCAGGTTTTCCAAATTGGCGGTATGGCAACAGTTCGCGGAGTGCAAGAGGGGTTGATGAGTGGTGATTCCGGTTATCTTTTGAGTATTGAGGGTCGTCGGGAGATTTGGAATAATGCTCGTTTTTTGCGGTGTTGTTTGCCGTCGGGTTGTGAACCGGTGCGGCGGGAAATATTCGACACGCGGTTGGAGGCGTTTGGATTTGTTGATCATGGCGGCGTTTTTTATCGAAATTATCCGCCGTCGTTGTATTCGTCGGATTACATTTTTTCTATTGGTTTTGGCGGAATTTTGAATGTCGGCAAATATGTCTCTGTCACCGGCGGATTCGGACAACCAATCTTCACTGCTCTAAGCCACCAAAGCGACTTCCGCAGAAGCCTAAAAGAAACAAGAGGATA
>JAISQS010000288.1 GCA_031274045.1 Planctomycetaceae bacterium
CGTGAATCTCTTTCGTAGGGCGTTGCCCTACGCTATGAGCTTGTTGCCCTTTCAGGGCGTTGATACAGCGAATAAAAGACACAATGTAACACCCCCACAAAATCCGAAATAATCAGAAAATATTCTTCTCATGTCTGCTCTTACCTTTCCGTGAAAATTCCCCCTTTCGTTTCTTTCGTATTATCTAAAAATATTCTTTTTGAGATACGTAAAATACAAAAATAATCTAAAAAAATTTCTGTTGACTTGAATTTAAAAAATCATTAGACTTCGCAACAGTAACAATTTTTTAACTGTTATTGTTTGAAGAGTGCGTCTTGTTTTGTTGGTTTATTGATGGCGGTTATTGTTTATGTTGATGAACGGAACAGATGTTTTTTGAATTATGAAAAATCGTGTTTATGTGAATAGGATATTGAGTCTGTTTGCTTGGGTGCTTTTGGTTGTTGTTTGTTTGTTGTTTATTTTTCGGGAGCGGGTTTTGCCGGTTGTTGATGGATTTTTTTGGGAGCCTGTTTCGGTCAAAATTGACAACGCAATAAATCAGATGACATTGCAGCCCGTCCATTCTTTGTCAAATAAATCATTGAACAATATTGCCCCGACCGGCAATCAAAACGACTCGCCCGTCCCGAATCTCCGCAACACACAAATCGACACTAACCGCACCGGAAATTATGACGACACATCGGAAGCAATTTTGACTCGCAGCCAAGTTGAGGTTGCGTCAATTTGGGGACGCGGATTGCATAATGCTGATTTAGATTATCGAATTGACATGATGCCGGAAGCTGTTCTTGATTCGCCCGAATTGGGTTATGCGAATTTATATCAACCGGACAAGTTGCCTGATAATGGAGTTGCTCAAATTACAAAATCCGGCGAACAATACATAAAATCGAACAACCACAAAATAACTCAAATTAACCCGCCCGGAATGATGCTTAATTCGGCGGAGATACCATCTGTTGTCAATATTGATCAACTTGACGAATCAAACGCGTCCAATCCGCTCAGTATTTCCGTTGCGCAAAATCAACAATCAACATCAACGCCAGCATCAACGTCGAGTCGAGCTGAATTAGATGCGGTTGCGCCGATGGTCAGTATTGTTGGCGGCACTTTTCGGATGGGGAATGATATTGCGAAGGAGCGAGATTGTAGACCGCAGCATCGGGTTAGATTGAGTCCGTTTAAGCTTGATAAATACGAAGTGACTAATCAGCAATTTGCACTTTTTGTCAAAGACACGAAATACCGCACGACCGCAGAAAAGAGCGGTTGGAGTTATGTTTTTGATTTTGAGCGTAAAACTTGGGCGCGTGTTGTTGGTGCTTGTTGGTGGAATCCGTCGGGCAAAAATACGGAAAACGATCCGCACGTAAATAGCAACTCAAATCAATTCCACACAAAAAAAAGTTCGCTCAATTCAATATATGATTTACCTGTTGTTCATGTGAGTTGGGATGACGCGGCGGCGTTTTGTGATTGGGCTGGCAAGCGTCTGCCAACCGAAGCCGAATGGGAATACGCCGCGAGAAGCGGACTACTTGACGCAAGTTATCCGTGGGGAGATATGCGAACAGTAAACGGTCAATATCACGCAAATTTTTGGCAAGGTTGGTTTCCACACAATAATTCGGTCGCCGACGGATTTCAACTCCTCGCGCCGGTCGGTTCGTTTCCGGCAACACGATTCGGACTGTGTGATATTGCGGGCAATGTTTGGGAGTGGTGCGGCGATAAATATTCGCCGGACTATTACCGCAATTCGCCGCTGGACAATCCGCTCGGTCCAAATTCAGAAAACGCAAAAAGCACAAAAATCACAATAAATACCGTGCAAAAAATAAATAATCGTTACACCGGTGAAGAGTTTGGCGGAGTCGAAGAAGTTTTTTTGAGGGTGATTCGGGGCGGCTCATTTCTCAGCGCAGAAAATAACGACGCAGGCTACAGAGTCACCGCAAGAGGAAACCAACCGCAATCATTGTCATTCCAAGATGTCGGTTTTCGTTGCGCAAAAAATCAGTAATTGCGTATGCTCTTTTGCAAGGAAACGTCAATTTACCCGACACTGAATAGGTCAAACATCACATATCGTTAGCGACGGTAGCTTGCTACCGCAACGACAAATTATTGGAAAACGCTTGCGCCGTCAATCAATTGCTAACGCAAGCATTGCTTTAAGATCAACCGTGTCGGGGGCAAGCCCACCGTCGCTAACGAACGGATTATTTTGTTTGTTTTGTGTTTTTACGATAGTCGCGTAGCGACGATATTATGCATAACCGGTGATGTAGCGTAGTGCAATCACCGGATCGTTTGAAACTTTATTTAAGAAAAATGCGAATATATTTTTTATTGATATTTTTGTTTTGTAATTTTTGTTCCGGCGTTTTGTTGTTTGGGGCAAATCCGCGAGTTGCGTCGATTATAGTTAGTGAGACGGAGGTTCGCGGCGGACCTGATTGGTCGTTTTATCCGACATCAATTTTGCAACATGGCGACAAAGTTGAAATATATATTTCGCAAGGCGATTGGTATGCGATAAGACCGCCGGAAGGTAGTTTTTCGTGGGTTAGTGCGAAGTATGTTTCGATTGGAGCCGGCAATGTCGGGGTAGTTTTGGCGGCTGGTTTAGCGTCACGTATTGGGAGCGATATGATTGATCAATGCGATACGGTTCAAGTCAAACTTAAACGCGGCGAGCAAATTTTTATTCTAGGCAAAAAAGCAACTCCCGAAAATGTCACAAGCCCGATTTGGCTCAAAATATCTCCGCCGAACGGAGAGTATCGTTGGATTCCGCGCTCCGCAGTTGAGCCTGAATTTCAAGACGGCAGCGGTCAAAAGATAAAATTACAAACAAATGTCCGAACCGCTGAATACTCCGCGCAGCCGTCGAACGTACAAAATTACAGATTGGTCACGCACACAGAACATTCGGAAACGCAAAAGAAAAATAATAATTCCGATTCGGGTGAATCATTGCCGTTATTGTCTTCGCCTGATGGAATTTATGATGACATTGTTGTTATGCCTCCTTTGAATGTCAATACAAATTCAATTTTGCCCGCGTCGCATTCCGCCGCTCCAAACAACTCTCAACCAAATAGCGCAACGAAAAATAAACACAACGAAAAATCTACAAACGCGGCAACACCGGAACTAAAATTTGACTCGCAAAAGTTGGCTGCGAATACGGTACGGACAGCATACGTCCAAGATCGCTCAAACAAAACCAATCTTGCTGATGGTTCTGATTTGAACTTTCAACGTGTTTTTGAAGAGTTGCAAGCGGAGACGGTTTCGGTGTTGACGGTGCCGACGGAGGATTGGGTATTTGAGACGTTGATCAATGAGGCGAGTCGTTTGTACGATTCTGCGAAGACGGATGTTGAGATGGAGAAGGCTTATCATCTTATTGAGTCGTTGAAGCGCGGCAGGTCGGTGCGTCAAGATATTACGGCGAGGCGGCAGGCGAATGTTGCGGGCAATTACAGCAATGCTTACGGGCAACCAATTATCACGAATTACGATGCCGGTAGATCAATTAACTCGACGAATTATAATCCGGTAAAATTGCCGACAACTTCCACATCAACAACACCAAATCCAAATCCGCAACCTATAATTGCCGCCGCCGGAACAACACAAAATCCAAAGAAAAATGTAACAATATCAGATACGATATCGAATCAGCCGGTTGCGAAAAATGTCGGAGTTACGGCAGTCAACAGTTCGGGCAACTTGACAAATCAATTTGATGTTAGCGGCAGGTTGGGCATGTTTGATCCGCTTCCGGCGAAGCATCCGCCGTTTGCGGTTGTTGACAAAAATGGTCGGATAACGTGCCTCATTACGCCGGAAGCGGGATTTGATTTAGTTCCGTACATCGGTCAATCCGTCGGCATCAACGGCATACGAGGCATCTACAGAAAATCAGGACAACCAGACTCCCAACACATAATTGTCAAGACAATTGTTATACTTTGAACACGTCGAAATTTCGTTTGTTCCAAAGTTGCCCGATTGCCGCGCAATGTTAACCGACCGAAATACGCGAACTCCCGCCGTTATTCCACACAAGTCACAAAGTCACGTTAGCGACGGCAGCAAGTTGCCGTCGCTAAGGTTGATGTTCATTAAGGTCGTTTATTTTACGATTGTCTATCTTGGGGAGTATATCTCACGTCTGCCTTCTTGACTCTGTTTTAGTGACCATTACAATTGCACGGGCTTTTAATCAGACTCCTTGTCAATACAAAATTTCTGATTATTTCGGATTTTGTGTGGGTGTTACATTGTATCTTTTATTCGCTGTATCAACGCCCTGAAAGTAGAGACGCAATGCATTGCGTCTCTACATTAGCGTAGGGCAACGCCCTACGAAAGGGATTCACAAACACCACTCGGGGCAACGCCCCAATAATATCAACAA
>JAISQS010000325.1 GCA_031274045.1 Planctomycetaceae bacterium
GAGTTTTTAGTTGTTTAAATTTTCGCATACTAGGTTTCCGATTTCGTTTGTTTTGTATCCCATTTTTCCGGCTGATTGGCTTTTCATTTTGTTTGCTGTTACGAATGCTACGGCTTTATTTATGCGGTCTGCGGCGTTTTGGTATCCTTCTTGTTCTAGTAGCATTGAGGCGGCGTTTATTGCGGCGATTGGGTTTATTATGTTTTGACCTGTGTATTTTGGTGCGCTGCCTCCCATTGGTTCGTACATGCTGCAACCATTGGGTTCGGGATTTATATTACCTCCGGCAGCAACACCCATCCCTCCTTGAATAATTCCGGCAAGGTCAGTGATAATGTCGCCGAACATATTTGTTGTAACAATAACATCGTAATATTCGGGATTCTTGACCATCCACATGCAACACGCGTCAACGTTGTTGTAGTCTGTTTTTATGTCGGGGTACTCCAATGCTACCTCGTTGAAAGTCCGCATCAATAAATCATGCCCATAAGTCAACACGTTCGTTTTGCCGACCAATGTGAGCAATTTTCCTTTGGGATTGTTTCTTTTGCGCGTGTATTCAAAAGCCCACCTTATGCATCGCTCGCAACCTTTGCGCGTGTAGATTGCTGTCTGTGTGGCAACTTCATCCGGCGTACCCTTCTTGAAGAATCCGCCGGTGCCGGTGTACATGTCCTCCGTGTTTTCACGCACAACAACAAAATCAATATCCTCAGGCAACTTCCCCTTCAACGGAGTCTCCACACCGGGTAACAACTTCACCGGTCGCAGATTTATATATTGATCAAACTCAAAACGAAGCCTCAACAACAACGCCTTCTCAAGTATCCCCGGCTGCACACGCGGATGACCAATCGCACCAAGCAAAACCGAACTATACCCGCGCAACTTGGCAACCTCTTCGTCCGTGATTGTTATACCTTTTTGCAAATACCGTTCGCCGCAGATGTCAAATTCGTCGAATTGCATTGCTATATTCTCAATTTCGCCGACACGCCGCAAGACCTTCACCGCTTCCGCCACAACCTCCGGTCCCGTGCCATCGCCGCCAATTACCGCTATCTTTAACATATATTCCTCACAAAAAAAGTTGACCTAAAATAAAACACCATTAACACAAATTAAAAAACACTCTCAAACATCCTCCAACCCGCCGCATGTAAAACACTCACAACTAAACACCGACTTCTCCCAACTTGCGATGTCACACATCACTTCAAATACGATTTTTTGAGAACACGAAACAAACCAAAAAGACCAAACAAACAAAATTTTACTATTAACTCTTTTCATTTATTTTGAACCATTTTGTTTTTTTGTTCGTTTTGCTATTTTTTTCTTTGGTGTATTGCCATCGATTTTTCTCATTTCTTTATGTCCGATTTTTAGTTGTTTTTGAATATCCGGTAAACGCCGCTCAATTGGCAAGTCTTCGGGATTTTTGCCGGTATTTTTTTTGACAACTTGACGAACATCGTTTCCAACTTCGCGATGTGCTCGTTCTGCTGCGTTTTGTCCGCTTATTCCTTGTTTTTCGAGTTCTTTAAGTCTCGATTCCGTCATTTCAATTCGGAAAAGGTTGGCAGCCATTTCCTTGCTTCCCATGTATTCGAGCAGTTCGCTTTTATCGATTCCGCGATGTTCGGCGAGTTGGACGTTCATCATGTTGTACATACCAAGATAGCCTGCGTTTTGAAACCGGTCATAAAGAGTAACGCCGAAATGATTAGCAGTGCCGGACAATTGCCGATTCTTTTCTCTTATTTCTTGTCTGAAAGCGACGCGAGTTACGTCTTCAGGATTCTCCAGCCAAAGTTCGAATTGCCGCGTCATGGCAATAAAGTAGGCTTGGGCTTGAGCAACTTCCGGCTTTTGGGGATTGGCGTTCATCACAACCAAATAAGAAGCGAAACGTGTCAGTCTGTAATCGTCATTGCCATCTGCGTTGGTCGCTTTGGCAATATTAGAAAACGGATCAATACCCAGACCGGTCATTGCCTTATTTGCTCGGTTAATTGCCTTGTAGAAAGACTTCATGTCATCGCCGTACCCAAGCCGCCGCATCAATTCACTCGCAAGCCAGTACGTATTTCCATTTTCATGACGAAGCTGTTCAAACGTAACAAACCCTTCTTGCGGATCGATAAGATCACTGAATTTTTTAAGTTCGTTCACAATAAATGTCCTTTGAAATGAGCAAATAATAAAATTTATTAACCCCGTAAAGGCAAAAGCAAAAAAACGTGTAACGGCTTGCGCCATTACAGGGTTTGAATATATGACGATTCCAATTCACGGGGCAATACCCCGTGCTAATGCTTGCTGCCCATTTGGGGCTAATACGTAAACCGCAATTTAATTCACTAAATTCATTGACAAAATTTAAATTACAGCAGTATGTGGGGATTCGTTCCGAAGCGGCGTACTCTTTTTCGTTGCTTCGCAATATCAGCAACCAACACTTCGCAACATCACGTAGGAAATCATTGACTCGCAAAAAACACGAGGCGAAATGTTATACAGGATTTTTTCTTCAAGACAACCGGAGCGGTTTTTTGATACGGTGTACCGAAAAAACTCATGATCACAATCAAAAATAAATTTATTTTGTCACGTATTCTCCGCGTTCTTTGCGCCTCCGCGCGCAACAAGAAATATATTTCGCGCAGAGACGCGGAGAACGCAAAGGATTTTTTTATTGTGAGAATTATTTTTAGTTTGTTTATTTTTTCAACGCGGAAGGCGCGGAAGGACGGAAAGAGCGGAAATTTTTTAATGTTCGTTTTTCGCGTTAAAAAATAAAAACTCCGCGCTCTTTGCGTCTTCGCGCACAACAAAAAAATATTGTGTACGAAGGACACGAAGGGGAATGAATTTTATTTATTATTATTTTTTATGTTTGCGCGTGGGTGTGCTTTTTGGTATATTTCTAGTAGGTTTGCGGTGCTTAGGTGCGTGTAGATTTGGGTTGTGATTAGGCTTTTGTGTCCGAGCAGTTCTTGTACGCTTCTTATGTCTGCGCCGTTGTTGAGGAGGTGAGTTGCGAAGGTGTGTCTCAATGTATGCGGCGAAGTGCGATTATCAAGTCCGGTTTCTTTGAGGTATTTTTCAAACATTCGACCGATACTTCTTGTTGTGATTCTTCCGCCGTATTTGTTTAGGAAGATGGGCAAGTCGGCTTGATTGATTTTTGTGTCTATTTTTGCGGCTTTTGACAATGCTCTTTTGGGTATTGCGTCGCCTTTAACGTTTAGTTTTCCGTTGAGTATTTCGGTGCGGATTTTGAACCATTTTTGGATTGCGTCTATTGCAAATTTTCCGACTAGGGCAAAACGTTCTTTGCGTCCTTTGCCCCGAACTCTTACCAGTCCGTCCGCGATACTAAGGTCGCCCATGTTCATCCCCGTCAATTCACTGACGCGCACTCCCGACGAATATAACGTTTCAAAAATTGCACGATCACGAATCCCAAAAGGATCAAGCGCAGGCGGCGCGTCAAGCAACATTCCGATTTCATCCGTTGTCAAAAAGAATGGCAAATGCCGCTTACCTCGCGGATTTCTCAATGCTTTCGCGGGATTCTCGCCGACCCAACCTTCGCGTAAACCGAATTTGAAAAAGCTGCGCATTGACGCTAATCTGCGGGCAATTGTTGCGTGAGAATATCCTCCTTCGTGCATTGCGGACAAGTAGCCGCGTAGTTGCTGTGTTGTTATTTCGGACGGAGCGGGCAAGCGGTTAGAAAAAAGTTCAAACAGATATTCATTGAACGCATCCATATCTTCGCCGTAGCTCTTAATCGTCAAGTCAGACATATTACGCTCAACTTGCAAATACTTGAGAAATCTACTAACAGAAACACGCATAGAATTTTACTGATTATTTCGGATATTGTAGGATTATAGTTTTTTTAGCACGCAGATAACACAGATTATCAGGATTTGCGCAGATAGCTTTCATTATATTTCGGCGCTTTTATATTTTTTT
>JAISQS010000418.1 GCA_031274045.1 Planctomycetaceae bacterium
GTGAGTACATTAGTTGTATGATGATTGATGAACGATTACAAAACTGTACACAAGACGAATATGCCAGCTACCGATCAACACAATGGATTTATCGTACGAAAATAGCACGCGAAATCGCACAAAAATCCCAAAATCCAAAAAATAAATAACCAACACACAATAAGTTAAAAAAAGTTAATACAGTAGAACTAAAAATAATTCTCACAATAAAACCCCCTCTGCATTCTCCGCGTCTCTGCGCGAAATATAATTTTTGTTTCGCGCGGAGACGCGGAGAACGCAGAGAATACGAAAAAATAAAATTCCTTCCTTTGTGTTCTTCGTGCCTCTGCGAGAAATATAATTTTGTTTCGCGCGGAGGCGCAAAGAACGCAGAGAATACGAAAAAATAAAATTTCTTCCTTTGCGTTCTCCGCGTCTCTGCGCGAAATGTTTTTTTGTTTCGCGCGGAGACGCGGAGAACGCAGAGAATACGAAAAAGTAAAATTCCTTCCTTTGCGTTCTTCGTGCCTTCGTGCGCAATTTTTTTTAAGAATGTTGCGCACAAAGGCACAAAGGACACGAAGAATATACACACAAATAAAATCTTCCTTTGCGTTCTCCGCGCCTCCGCGCGAAATATAATTTTTTTTCGCGCGGAGACGCGGAGAACGCAGAGAATACGAAAAAATAAAATTCCTTCCTTTGTGTTCTTCGTGCCTCTACGAGAAATATAATTTTGTTTCGCGCGGAGACGCAAAGAACGCAGAGAATACGAAAAAATAAAATTCTCTTCCTTTGCGTTCTCCGCGTCTCTGCGCGAAATGTTTTTTTGTTTCGCGCGGAGACGCGGGGAATATTAAAAAATAAAAATATACTTTTGGTAGTCATAAATGTATGTTTTTACCGAAGACTGTGAAACATTAGGCAGGAAGGTGTTATGTTCGCTGCCTAATGCCTTCCCGCCTAACGCCTCTCCTGCATAACGTCATTTTTATGACCGCCGGAAGTATAGTAAGACATCTCCACATAAAACAACACAAGGGACAGATGTTGACATGACAGATATTGGTGATTATGATTCTCGCTCTTTGTGCTTTGGGATGTTTTGTTGTCCTGTTGCCTGCGGCTTTTTGTGAGACGGAATCAACGAAATGTTTAATACATTTACATTGCGTATAACTTGCCGTCAACGAAATTCCGTCGTTTATTGTGTATAAGTATAGTCAAATTAACATTTAACTGAATGGTAATATCATGCTGGAAGTGAAAAAACTCAAAAAATCTTATTTGTTGCCGGATGGCGTAGAGCTTCCGATTCTTGACATTCCGCAATGGGAAGTTGATGCCGGCGAACAAGTGGTATTGGTTGGCGCGAGTGGTTGCGGCAAGACTACATTGTTGCATATTATTGCGGGAATATTGCGACCGTCATCGGGTCATGTGCTGATTGATGGTTGGGACACGCCCATTTTGACAGAAGCCGAACGCGATCAATTCAGAGCAAGACGAATCGGCTACGTCTTCCAAACCTTCAACCTGCTACAAGGCTTCACCGCCATCGAAAACGTAATGATTGGTATGACCTTCGCGGGCGGCAGAAGCGATAAACAAAGAGCAAAAGACCTGCTCGAAAAAGTCGGACTCGGTCACCGGCTAAACCATAAACCCGCCCACCTGTCCGTCGGCGAACAACAACGCGTCTCCGTCGCAAGAGCTTTGGCAAATAAACCAAAACTAGTTCTCGCAGACGAACCAACCGCAAATGTTGATGTCGGCAACCAACAACAAGTCATCGATATGTTGAGGAATACTTGCGAAGAGGAAAAAGTCGCTTTGATCCTCGTCACACACGCGCCCGAAGTTGCAAAACAATTTAGCCGCATCGATAAACTTGCCGAAGTAAACCTCGTCATATCAAAACGCACAAAAGATAACGCCGAAAGCACTCCGGCATAAACAACAACACTCCAAAAAACAATAAACATGAACGCACCAGACATAAATGAAGCCGATAAAAATGAAACCGATAAATCGGACAAGCCTAAAGCAATACGACCGGGAAATATTTATGATGTTTTTGCAAAAAATATTTTTGGGCGAGTGTTGGTATTTATTGATTTTTTGTTGAATTATGCGAGCTTGGATTTTGTTGACAAAATTGAGATAGATAAAATTTACCCTTTGCCAACACACTACATCTCAAAGTTCTTGGACGAACAGATATTGGATTTAGTTTTTGCCTGTCCGCTAAAAGGTGACAACTCAAACATCAAAGCCATCATAGTTTTCGAACATGATGGTCGTTCGGATGCGGATTTGTCGTTTAGGTTGCTGTCGTATGCGTGCTGTATTTGGCGGAATGACATCAATAACAAGCAGCCGCTATCAGCGATTTACTTCATGGTTCTACGAACCGGCAAAAAACCACAAAAGAAACAATACAAAAATATATCGGATTGTTTACCAAAAGATCGTCACGGCAACATAATCGGATCTGAATTTAATTTCCAATACGAAGTGATAGATTTGCCGGCAATAGACATGGAAAAGTTGTGCGGCGGTGCTGTATTGCGGCTTGGCATGGGCGTTCTCAAGAAAATGACGGAAGGATTGGAGGGTGAATTCGCAGAAGCTTTAAGACCGTTAATGGAAGTTGCCGATGAACGAGAACAAATAAATCTGACAGCGGATATGCTGGACTTTATCGCAAAAGTCTTCGCCGCACGTGATAAAAAGTTAAGACTTGAAGAAGTTAATAAAGCATTAAAACCCATTTTTGAAGAAAGGACGAAAAATATGATACCAACCATTTTTGATGAAGTGAGAGCCGAAGCCAGAGCCGCAGCCAGAGCCGAAGGACTGGTTGAAGGGGAGATAAGAGGAGAGATAAGAGGGGAGATAAAAGGAGAGATAAAGGCTAGAGCCGACGAGGTTATTCGTGTTTTATCGCGTCGTCTGGAAGTGCCGTCCAAGTCGACTCAAAAAAAGATACGCTCGATTAGTAATATTGACAAATTGGACGAGTTGGTTGAATTTGCGTGGACGTGCGTTTCGGTAAACGAATTCGCAACCGCACTAAACTGACAATCCACTTCGACAAATTATCGTTGACCACTCCTCTTCGTTGTTGTCAGTACAGAACAACTTTTTTGAAGAAAGGACAAAAGATATGATACCAACCATTTTTGATGAAGTGAGAGCCGCAGCCAGAGCCGAAGGACTGGTCGAAGGGAAGATAAGAGGAGAGATAAAAGGAGAAATAAAAGGAGAAATAAAGGCTAGAGCCGACGAGATTATTCGTGTTTTATCGCGTCGTCTGGAAGTGCCGTCCAAGTCGATTCAAAAAAAGATACGCTCGGTTAGGAATATTGACAAATTGGACGAGTTGGTTGAATTTGCGTGGACGTGCGTTTCGGTAAACGAATTCGCAACAGCACTAAACTAAAAGATCAATTCTGCAAAGTAAGTATTGGTTGAACGCGTTTTGGTTGTATGTCAATATTGGGATTTGTTGGTTTATGATTTTGGCGGTGTTTATTTTCTACGTTGGAATTTTGGTAGAAAATTATGCTGAAAACTGAAGTCAATAATTGTATTGTTTCGCTCCCCCTATTTTTTGAGGCGGAAATCGGTATACTTTCGCGGCTTTTTGTTTGGGTTAATTGGTGATTTTTTTGGTGGGGTTATTTTTGGTTGTGTTGTTGTGAGTTTGTTGGTTTGGAATGTGGCTCTAATTATTTTTTGAGTAATATAAGTGATAAGTGAGGTGAAAGATGGCTAAATCCCGCGTACTTGACAAACGTCGTAAATCCGTTCGGAGTATCCGCAAAATTACGCGGACTATGGAGCTGGTTGCAACCGCCCAATTCAAAAAGGCAATGGAAAAAGCTGTTGCTGCGGATTCGTATACTAAGCGGCTTATTGGACTTGTGCATGACTTATCTGAATCGGGCGATCATTATTCGCATCCGCTTCTTATTGAGCGTAGGCAAGATCGCTCGCAGAAAGATGTTGCCTTGCTTGTTCTCAGCGCGAACAGAGGCATGTGCGGCGGATACAACGCGGGAGTGATGCGGTTGGCATTGCAAAGACTCAAAAGTTTTCAAGCTGACTACTCTGGTGTCTATCTTGATGTGTCCGGCAAACGCGGTATATCCTCGTTCAAATTTCGCGGCTCGGAAGTGGCGAATGCCTACATTCATCTGCAAGATAAACCGACTCTTGACAAAGTAACGGAACTTGCGGATCGTTATCTTGAAGATTTTATCACGGACAAAATAGACAGGCTTGATGTTTGTTATACGAAGTTCGAGTCGCTCAGCCGTCAATATGCGGTTGTTGAGACGTTGTTACCGGTGGCGGAGTTGACGGTTGAGGGTGATGTCAATGCAGTGCAAGACGATCCCGAAATGTCGGATATCAGTTTGAAGCGGGCGGCTCTTGTAAAGCAGGCGAATGAGATTACTGCTGATCATGTAGATAAAAATATTGCCGGTTTATCGGAACGTGGAAATAAGTTATTTGATTTTCTGCCGTCGTCGCAAAGTGTGCTGGAGGAACTTATTCCGAAAGCTTTCAAAGCGAAATTGTTCAAATGTTTTTTGGACTCTGCTGTGAGTGAACAGATTGCCCGTATGGTTGCAATGAAAGCCGCAACCGAAAACGCAGACAAGATGATCGCAATGCTCACTACGACATACAACAGAGCAAGACAGTACCAAATAACAAGCGAAATCTTAGAAATCATAAGCGGCGCGGATGCGCTGGAATGAGGCATTTGTTCTGGGGCAATGTTGGATTGAGTATACGTATTGGCGGTGGAATTTGTGCTGCTGCCGATACGTGTCTTGTTGTTTCTCTTTAGTGTAGTGTAATGTTCTGCGGTTGAAGAATAAGTCAATTTGGGCGTTAATTTATTGGTAATATGTTTTTTTTTGTTCCTTGTCAAGTTGGGGTTGAGCGTGTTTTGAAGGATGAGATGCGTGCGTTGTTTGGGTTTAACAGCGCGTTTTCGCGTCCGGGTTTTGTGACGTTTAAAGTGCCGGATGACAACTTGTCGCAAGAGGATTGTGATGATGTTATATCTCAAGTAATGGTTCAATCTGTTTTTGCTCGAACCGCGTCGATTTCGCTTGGGAAAGTTGATGCCAAAATTGTTGATCAAACTACGTCTGCTGATTTTGTCAAATCTGTTTGGCAACTTGTCGATTCGTCTAAATATTTTATTAACCGAATTCATGTATTCAAACGCGACCGTTTTATGCCGGGTCAAAATGGATTTGAGCCGTCAATAACGTCGGACTTGGTTGAGTTGCATCGCGAACTGATTGCCGGTGCGCCGCATCCAAAATTTTTTGGCATGAATAGCAATCAGCTAGAGCATCCTGCTTTTTTGAGTGAGACGGTTCTTGATGTTGTTGAGGTTGATGAATCTTTGTATTTTGTAGGAGTGCATTTTTTGGCGGATGGGTTACCGATTCATGCTTATTATCCGGGCGGAATTATGCCGATTCGGTTGCCGGACAACGCGGTATCGCGGGCATGGTTAAAGTTTGAGGAAGGATTACGTTGGGCGGGATTTACAATTGCTGACAGGTCTTGTTGTGTAGATATTGGTGCGGCTCCGGGCGGAGGTTCGCAAGTGCTATTGTCAAGAGGCGCGCAAGTAATAGGTGTCGATCCGGCGGAGATCGATCCGATTGTCCTGAACAATCCACGATTCAAACATATTCGTGGCAGAATGAATCAGACAAAACATTCCTTGTACAAAGATGCACAATGGATCATCGCAGATATAAATAATGCCCCAAAGTATACGTTGGATGTTTTGGACGATGTTACCTTAAAAAATCCGAAAATAAAGGGGATGTTATTCACTCTTAAATTACCGCAATGGAGTCTTGTTCCGCACATTCCTGAGTACATAAAACGAATTCGCGGCTGGGGATTCAATGAAATTCAAGCCAAACAACTCACCTTCAACAGACGCGAGATAACAATTGCCGCCCAAAAAATAGATACACCAAAAAAACAGACAGCGAAGCACTCCACAAAAAATAACCAACAAGAATAACACGCTTCTACAGCAAGCAAAAACCGCCGTTGGAACAGGCATCGCACCGTGTTCCAACGACTGCTGCATCGCAACCGAGCCGAACAACAACAGACTCACTCTCACCACAACTCAACGAAATTGTTGACGTGTCAGACTCATTGGGTTGTTGTCTACTTGGCGAATTGAAGTTGAAACCGTCTCAAGCATACTCCGGTTACAACTCACAACTCGAATCGCCAACTTAACCACAACCAAACAAATCACCGCTTCACAAGTCCGTGCCGCAGTCAATTTGAAATCTACCAATATACGGCGATTGCTATTATATCCAAATCAAACTCAGATCGAAACGAGCCGAATGAAAACGACAACAACAGACCGGGATTCTTGAACTAATTGTACTCTAAATCCCGCTTACGTTCGCGGGCTTATTTGCGGCGGTATCCAAATTGGAAACGCCGCATTTACGCTTTGAAATAAACGAAATTCATAGTACGTTGAACAATTGGACAACGAGCTTACTCATCTTCCTCAACTTCATCCTCGTCAACTTCTTCCCAATCCTCTTCTTCTTCCTCCTCTTCGTCATCCCAATCATCGTCCTCGTCATCATCCCAGTCGTCATCATCTTCATCTTCTTCGTCGTCTTCATCCTCATCGTCTTCATCTTCGTCTTCGTCGTCCCAGTCGTCATCATCTTCATCTTCGTCGTCTTCTTCGTCTTCATCCTCTTCGTCTTCATCTTCGTCGTCCCAATCGTCATCATCTTCGTCTTCGTCGTCCCAATCATCATCATCTTCTTCATCATCATCCCAATCATCATCGTCCTCGTCGTCCCAATCTTCATCATCTTCGTCCTCGTCTTCGTCGATTGACGAAACGATCCATGCTGATTTGCGAGTCGGGTGACTCTTTTCTGTGATGGTTGCAAAATGATTTTGCTTAACGATACTCGGGGAAAATTCTAATACTCTTTTCACGACAAACTCTCCTCTTTTTTTAAGTCGGTCTACCTTAAACTGCTCCGAACCACCCGGAGCAAACAGGGGGGACATTATCTCACATTTTTTTTTGAAAAAAAGACAGACCACCCGATTTTCCATTTTTCGTCAGAATATTTTACGGGCTTAACTCTCAAAGTAAAAAATCTCAAAAAAATTTAATCGAAATAAAAATAGATAACAATATTCCACCGCAATACAAAATTGATAGTTGTAAAATTGCGCGGCTAACTGTCTTTGGGCGTTATTGCTTTATCTGTAATATACTTTTTATACTTGAAAATTCCCATTCGCCATCACCATAGCCATAATTTTGTTACCGATATTGATCCCCGACTAACCCAAGTTCCGCAGTTGGTCAGAAAATAAAAAATTTCAAAAATTTTTTTGTTAATCTGGTGAAGTTTTATTTCTCTATTGTTTCGTTATTTTGTCTAGTTTGTTTTGAAATTTTTTTG
>JAISQS010000029.1 GCA_031274045.1 Planctomycetaceae bacterium
TTGGTACCTGTTGCGTGTCGGCTGTGACTCAATATCCGTAGCTCAAATCGGTAATAAAATCATATTTATTACGATTGCGAAAGGGAATTTTCAAGTGTAAAAAGTATATCAGTGAAATATCCGTTTTTACCTCTAACCTTATTTTTACCTGATTTTCCCTCAACAAAACAACCTTAGTAGCCATTGACAATAAAAAATTTCAACCTTATTACCTTATTACCTCATTAGGTTACACAGTTAAAATAAGGTAATAAGGTTATGTTTATGGGTGATTCACGGGCTACTAAGGTTGTTTTTGTAAGAAAATCAGGTTGCAAATAAGGTTTGTTTTTTCTATAGTGTTGAAGTATTTCACTGATATATTACAAATTTTTTAAATTCGCTTTCCGCCTATTCCGCGCTTTCCGTCTTTCCGCGTTAAAAAATAAAAACTTTGCGTTCTTTGCGCCTCCGCGCGCAACAAAAAAATATTTCGCGCAAAGACGCGGAGAACGCAAAGGGGTTTATCCGCCTCTCGGATCAACATTGAGATCGAAACCTTCAATATTTTTCAACGCGGAAATCGCGGAAGGACGGAAAGAGCGGAAATTTTTTTAAATTCGTTTTCCGCGTATTCCGCGTTTTCCGTCTTTCCGCGTTGAAAAATAAAAACTTTGCGTCTCTTGCGTTAAGTGAAATTTGAAAAATTCTTCCGCTATCTTCCCTTCCTGTGAGTTATTCCGAGACCGAATTGTAAACTGTCATTTGCATAATTCAACAGATGTCAAAATATTATCGTCGTATGCAAAAGCTATTTTTTGGTTTGGTTTGATGATGAGAAATTCTTTGTCGTTCCAATCGCCGTTTACTAATTTTTGTAGTAGAGACAGGTTTCCTTTGAGTTTTTCGTATTTTAGATTCTTTTCTTTTGCGTAATTTTTTGCGAATATTTCAAACGAATTATCCGGTTCAACACCGGTTTCTATGAATGTCAATTTTGAGTAGTGCCGCATCATATTTAATTTATCGTACAAATATTCCGCGTTTTTTGTTCCGTATTTTTTGGTCAATTCTTCTTTTGAGAAATTCAGACCAAGTTTTTGGGCGATAGAATCGGGCATTGCTTGTGTCAATTCGCCTCCGCGTTCAATCCATCCGGTTGTCAAAAAGTACACGCCGCTGTTTGCCGTAAAATAATCAAGATAACGTTGCCTATCGCCCAAAAAAAGACTAATACAATCATGCACACGCGGAATCACCAACTGAACTTCACGCACAAAAAGACTGGTCACGCCGCCGTTGCAAAGACCATAACCCAAAAGAACAGCGTCATACTCCGACTCATCAATATCATTGATTACCTTCGACAACCGCGACGACATCTCCTCCTTGCCAAGATCATGAAACCCCTTCGTTAAAAACTCAACATCTACCTCATGCGGAGAATTAGATACAACAAAATTAATTTCACGAAAAAGAATTTCACATGCGATTAACTTGAATTTCATTGTTACGCTTCCGGCTTCACAAACGGAAAGTAGTTTTTTTGAGAATACGAAACAACCAAAATATACAAAACAAACGAAATTTGTAATATATCAGTGAAATACTCCAACGCTATAGAAAAAACAAACCTTATTTACGACCTGATTTTCTTACAAAAACAACCTTAGTAGCCCGTGAATCACCCACAAACATAACCTTATTACCTTATTATTTCCAATCCGTTCTATGTTTTCGCATTATTACATTCCGATAGGAATGTATCGCTCGGTAGAAAAGGAAGCCCCAGCCGAGTCTTCGCATTCCGTAGGAATGCAACCCCGTGACTTGCCCAATGGTGGCATTTGCGGAATGCGGAATGCGGAATTAGGAGCAATATCTTTAATTCCGAATTCCGAATTCATAATTACAAGAAGTGAGAGCATCATTTTCTACTGAGCGATGCAAGCCTACGGCTTGAAAAACATGATATTACAAATGTGAATTATGAATTATGAACTGTGAATTATGAATGGCTATTGAGGTTGTTTTGTTTAGGAAAAATCAGGTAAAAATAAGGTTGAGTTAAAGACAGATATTTCGCTGATATATTACATTTTGTTTTATATTCTCCGCGTTCTTTGCGTCTCTGCGCGAAATAAAAATTATATTTCGCGCAGAGACGCAGAGAGCGCAAAGGAAGAGAATTTTATTTTTTTGTACTCTTCGAGTCTTCTCTTCTTTGTTTTTTTCGCAACAAAAAGTCTTCGATTCCAAATCATCAATCTTCAATCTTCATTTATTATTCCTTCTCTGTTACGTTTTTTTGCGGAGTTTTTGGATTTGTTTTCTAGTCGTCGTTTTATTGAATTTTTTGTTGGTTTTGTTGGGATTCGTTTTTTCTTTTTTTTGACGACCTCGCCTAGCATTGCGACAAACTTGTCAAGGCAATCGGATTTGTTTTTTATTGCGTCTCGGTATCGTTGGCTTGATATGACGATTTCTCCGCTCGAAGTTGACCAATAACGTGGATAAAGTTCCCGAAGACGCTCAATTTCAGACTCCGTTAATTTTGCCGGAGACCATCTCAAAACAGCTTTACTTGAAACTTTATTTACATTTTGTCCGCCGGGTCCGGAACTTCTGGCGTAGGAAAATTGTATCTCGTCAAAAGGAATTTTTAGAGTTGAATTGATTATGATCATGGCAAAAAAATGAATGTCACGGCTTATATTAAGGTTGAAACAAAATTACAACCACGTGGCGGAAATTGTATCAGAGAAGAATTGCAAGACAATCATGTTCGATCTCAAGCCGTTCAAATTGCCGTGTTGAATGATTGTAGCGATGATAACAATTACCGCGCGCCGTGAAGAAAAAATCTTCGCAAATTTTGACAAACCACTCCACCGCAAAACGGCACAATAACCTATTATCTATTGACAATAATTCGCGGCAATAATCCGAAATCCCAATTTGACAAATTAACAATTTCCAAATTAAAACGCAATAATTGCCAAACTAAAACGCCGCTAAAACAAATAAATTTAAACGTCAACCCCACAAAATTAACCTTAACCCAACGGAGTTAAAAAATGAAAAACTGCCAAATATTTATTTTGACAATGATAATTGTTTGCCTTTTTGCCAAGTCAGCACACTCGGCACAATACGCAAAAACAGCCGTCAAACAAACGCCATTTGTGAACAGTTCGGACATTTTCTTGCCGAATTCGTCTTATCAAAAAACATCGGTCGGCACTCCCGCAAAACCGGAACGTAATCAAACAAAAAAAACTTTGACCAAAACTTCCGCTAAAAATTTGCCGCAAAATACACGGTCAAACCCGACACAAGCAAATGTTGCGGAAACGAATAATGCGGAATTGGTCAAAGCCCGCCGATTGCCGCAGCCGGCTCGTTCCAATTTCCGCGAAGTGCAATTTGACGGCGAGTTGTTTGATATTGGTCAATTTGAAAATGAGAAATTTTATGATCAATCTGAAGTTATCATAAATGACTCTTTGCCACGCAAATTGACGGCGGTAAAAGAGTCTGAAGCGGCGGACGGCTTGCGTCCTCCGGTTAAACTTTTTACGCCGGTTCGTCCTGATCATGTTCAGTCACCTGGTTTTTTGGAATACTCAGACGAGTACCCCGACCCGCGTCAAATCGGTAACAAATTGCCGTATGCTCGCGGTGGAATTTCGCCGTTGCCGTATGACGGCGACCGGCACGCCGCTATTCCCGAAGCGGAAGTACAACATCGGCATCATGTTGACGATGTTCGCAAGCAACTCGGCGAACCGCCGATATCAGCAGCCGAATGTCCGCTTTGCAAAGATGATCCGAGAACTCCTTGCGGGCGTTGTAAAATGTGTGTGCAAGGGATGCCTTGTGATAAAACTTTGTGTAGACATTGTGTTCAACCAGTGAGCAGAAACATGAACAATTTTTGTGATTTGACTAACGGCGATCAACCTTGCGGGACGTGTGATTCTTGCCGTGAACATCGCAGCGATCCGTGCGAACACGCAGACGACGGACGCGGACCTTACGGCGAATGGAATCCGTACAAAGAACCGCGATTGTTTTCCGTAATCCCGCGTCCAATACTCGATGAATATAACAACGGCGCAAGAAAATTCCCCGTCTATTACAATCCCGCGCCGTATTATCGGCATTATTGGAATCCGTCGCTTTACACAGGTTACGCGCGTCCGTATTCGTTCCGATACACTTGTCCGGTCTGCTATCAGAAACCTTGCAAATGCGATAGACCGCCGTTTGCAGGACAAGTACCATTCGCCTACACGTGTAAATTTTGCAACCGGAATCCTTGCGCGTGTGCGGAAGATATTTGCGATGCCAACTCCGAAATGCAACCGGGCGGACGCTCAAACGCACTCAAAGCAGCAAGAGAACAATCAACAAGAATACAAGACGCAGACGCACGACGGAACATTGATAATAACAACACCACAAATCAAAATACCACAACTCAACCAAGCACATCAACAAGAAACGACCAAGAAATACTAGACCTACTAAACGAAACAGCTCCACCAAACACTCCAACACCAAACACAACAACACCACCAAGACCAAATCCACTACTCCCAATACCAAACCAAAATAGACCCGGACTAGACGCACCAACAAGACAACCACCAAACACAATACCAAGAACCGGAGTAACCGAAAACTAAAAAAAAAGCATCGACAACGTAAGAACGTAAGGTGGGCAACCGACCGCTGGGCGGTTACGTCGCCAGTAAATCATTATCGCTCGCCGACTGCGGGGCGGGAAACGCATTGGCAAAACCAAAACGGCGTACTCGCAGACTGCGGGGCGGGAAACGCATTGGCAAAACCAAAACGCCCAGCGTCGGCGCAGCCTACAATTGCCGCGAAGCGGCAACGGACTGGAACGCGGGCGTCCCGCCCGCCTCTGTGTGCTATAGAACCAAAAAAGTTGGAACTGAACGCCAAGACGTGTTGGCAAACGTAAGGTGGGTAACCGACCGCTGGGCGGTTGCGTCGCCAGTGAATCATTATCGCTCGCCGACTGTTGGAGCGGAAAACGCATCGGTTCACCAACACGCCAAACGTTTGGGCAATTTGGTATATCAACACGTTTTCCGCCCCCACTGTTTTCGGCTTGCTCCGCTCGCCGAAAACGTAACCGCCTGGCAGTCGGTTACCCACCTTACGTTACCTTATGACGTTTTCCGCCCCCACTGTTTTCGGCTTGCTCCGCTCGCCGAAAACGCAACCGCCCGGCGGTCGGTTGCCCACCTTACGTTACCTTGTGACGTTTTCCACTCCACTAAAGAATTGCGGGAGGGGAAAAAGGAATAGCGGGGGGGAATGGAATTTTAAAATATTCTTCCATTACCTTCCCTTAACTTCCCGTAAATAATTTTCAACAACGTGCGGCGTGTGTTTATTGGTAGTTGATTTGATTTGGT
>JAISQS010000557.1 GCA_031274045.1 Planctomycetaceae bacterium
CCGAATGGTCGATTTACAAAAATGGAGAAAAACACATCTCCCAAAAAATAAAGTAGTTAAAAGAATCAAACTACTAAAAAACCAACAACCAACTTAATAGATTTTTAACACCCTACCCAACGGGGCAAAAAGCCCATAGCACAGGGCAACGCCCTGTGAAAAATCGCCCCCAATAACTCTCGCCCTGAAAGGGCAAAAGCCAAAAAGGTGCGGAAAAAACTTCGGTTCACCAACACGCCAAAACCTCATTTCCACCTAATTTTTCAAACAAAACAACCGTTAACGAGGCGGGATGTCCGTGTTCCAGTCCATTGTCGGCTGCGCCGATGAGATTGTGTGTTGGGTTTGGTTGTCTATATTATGATATTTATTGTTTATTTTCGTAGAGTTTTATTGATGAGGAGAGGTTTTGGTATTGTTTTGCTTTTTCGGGGTCTCCTAATTCGTTGTACATGTTTTGCAAGTTTGAGTATGGAATTGCGAATGCGGATTCTTTGGTGAATCCGAGTTTTACTCCGCGTTCAATTTGTCTCAATCCCATTTCAGTTAGTTTTACAGCTTCGCCGCGTTGATTTGTCAGCCAATACGACACGCCCATGCTGACAAATGATTCCCCAAGCCGTCCCAACTCTTCAGGATTTATTTTCGGCAGCAACCTCTCAAATACTGGTTTTGCTTTATCGAACCACTCGATAGCGGCGCGATGATTTTTGTTTCCTAATGCGTGTATTGTGCCGAGTCTGAAATACAGTCTCCCAAGCAGATAAAGATCAGTGTCATTCGCCCGCCGCCGAACTCCCGCCTCCATATAATCCGCCGCCAACTCGCCATACTTGAGCGCGTGCAAATAACGTTCACGCAACTGATAAATCTGAACCGCATCATAAATCGCAAGACCGGTTTCCCACTTTAATTTGCGAACCAAAATCGGATCATTCGTCTGCGATAACAACTTGTCACTCGTTTGAATTACTTCCTTGACATACGGCTCAACATCATTCGCTGTTGCCATCGCAACCTGACACGCCAACTCACAAATCGATAACCTCAATTGATACTCCGCCGAAAACCGACGCGCCGCAATCATCTCACTGTCATTCGCGATCAACCTCGCACTCGCAATCCAATTGTCAACCGCCCGCTCCTTCCCCTTCCAATGTCCCCACGCTACATCACGCGCCGCAGAAAGCCGCGCCTCGAAAAGAATATCTTTGGCTGTTTGACGTATTGTCGGATTTGCGTGTTCCATCAGCTCCTTTGCAATCTCAATCGCCGCCGCATGATGTCTGTACGCCGTCTCGCAATCAGGTTTTTGTCCGTTGCGGTAAAAATCTCCCAAAGCACAATGCACTCTCGCCTTCTCATGCGGAAAACGTTCACACAACGCCAACGTCTCCTCAAGATATTGAATCGCCTCCGGCACCCGATTCATCCGCCCCAATATCTGCGCAAAAACTAAATGATACGCCGGCTTCCTGTCATCATGCTGCACTGCTTTTTGAATATTCAAAATCGCCGATTCGTTGAATCCTTGCAAAAGATTAATTTTCGCCAGAAGCCAATAAGCCTTCGCGTCATTGTCATTTATCCTGACTGCATCCGTCAAATCACGATACGACTCTGTAGGTTGATCTGCCATCGTCGCCTCCGCCCGCAAAACAAAAGGCTCCGAAATCACCGACTCGATACCAATCTGCCTCACTTGAAATACACCGCCGCTCTTCGCACCGGAAAACAAAAACACAACACCCTTCTCAGGAAACAACTCGCCAATAATACGACCCGACTCATCAGGAATCAAAACCGGACGAGACCGCAAAAGCTCCGCCTCGAATTGCTCACGAACCGCATGTTCAGGAAACAATTCATCAAAACGAATAACTATTGACTTGACAACCCTGTTTTTATCATAAGCAATTTCGATATGTTGCAACTCGTGCAAAGAAAACAATTGAGCAAACTCGCCGCCCTCCCGCAACTCTTGACGCGGCTTTCCCCAAAGTTCAACCACCTTGTTCATGGTGGTTATTCCGGGTGTGACACCGTTGAATGAGGCGGTTTTGATCGGCGGATGAAACGGGTCGATTTGAGACGTGTTATTATTTTGATCAGCGTAAGCAGTGCGGCTCTTAACACTTCTACCTTCTATCGGCGCGTCGTTATTGCCCGAAGATTCATTCTCAAAATCGTCTGACGTGTTGTTGTTTTGTGGAGCGTTTGGGTATTGTTTTCCGGTGCGGTTTGTGATTGGCAGCGGAGCGGTCGGTGCTTCGTAGTCGTCAACAACAGATTCGGCGGCGGCAAGTTTGATGTTCGGTTTCGGGTTTGGATTTGGATTTGTTTTGGTTGGTGTTGTTTTTTTTGCGGCGGAGTTAAGTTTTTTTGGAGCGGGCTTGCTTGGAGTAGGCGCGTCATCAAGAGAAATATTTTCGGACGGATCAGATTGATTTTGCAAGTTGGCACCGGAATAAATACGCAACGGATGACCATCAACAGCGTCATATTGCTGCGAGCTGACCGGAACGCGATAGCGTTGCGGCGGAGTCAACTTCTGTACATTCGAGTCGTTTTGAGCGAACGCTGCCTGACAAAAAATCAGACCAAAACTTGAACAGAAATAAAAAATACAGATTGCCCAAAAAAAGCAGACCGGAAACCGCACAAGCAATCCGACTAATTTCATTTTAAATAAAATTGTGTACATAATTCTTATAATTTCTAACGTCTACAATCACCTTGCCCAAAATTGACTCCCGCACAAAACAAACTATCCGTAAACATTCAACCAATACTGCTTGTTGATACGCATGGTGTAAGAGTTGGATTTCTGCTGACGGGATTTTTTTTGGTTTGGTTTTTGTGGTTTGGTTGTGTGGTTGGAATTTTGGGATAAATCTATTTTTGTTGTCTAAAAAACAGCCCGTCGCGCGGATTGTAAAGATTTATCAAATTCTTGTCCAGATCAATTTTTCACAAAACAGAAATTTCCGTACTCTCTTATATTTTGAGTTGCTCTGTTAGAACGATAAATATAAGCGTCTTTAAGATAAATTATTGCCCATCACGGTCAAAAGAACCGATCAACATTGTTCAAAATTGTTCAAATTAATTCGCAACCGGTAACCAATTTCACTCCCCTCCAATAACAAACGACCCGCTCGTTATACCACACAGGTCATAAACGTATTCGCGTGACGTTAGCGACGGTAGCTTGCTACCGACGAGATGGGGAGGGAAAAGCATTGGCAAAACTAAAACGCCGACAATTGCCGCAAAGCGGCGACGGACTGGAACGCGGGCATCCCGCCCGCCTCTGTGCATAATAGAACCAAACAAGTTGGAACTGAACACCAAAACGTGTTGGCAAACGTAAGGTGGGTAACCGACCGCCGGGCGGTGATCGTAAGGTGGGTAACCGACCGCCGGGCGGTTACGTTTTCGACGAGCGGAGCAAGCCGAAAACAGTGGGGGCGGAACACGCATTGATAAAACCAAAACGCCCAAAACGTAGTGTGTTTTGGTTTTGCCGGTGCGTTTTGGCGATCCCGTTGTCGGCGAGCGATAATGATTTACTGGCGACGTAACCGCCCGGCGGTCGTTTACCCACCTAACGTTGCCGGTGCGTTTTGACACTCCCACTGTCGGCGAGTACGCCGACGCTATTCACCAAGAAAGCCTGGCAGTCGGTTACCCACCTTACGATCACCAACGCAAAAAAACTTATATGGTATAACGAGGCGGTGATTCATGCGTTTATGTTGGGTTTCTGATCTATTCAATTGCACCGATGCTTGACGACAGATCAAAATTCAAATCTTTTGTCGTGCCTGAAATATCAGCGTCTAACGGCGTTTCTTCAAAACTATTGTAAGCGGATGGTGTGACTTGTTCGTATTTATCTTGCATTGGGCTGTCGGGAACATCTTCGTACATCGCTTCTTGACCGGCGAGTTTTGTACCCAAGACCAGCACCTTTTTTTTGCCCAATGGAACATTCGCAATATACGTCCCATTTGAAATACTCCCGCCGCCAATAGGTGTCGCACCATCAACAGCAGCGAATTGGATTGATCCTTGTTCTATTGGTTTGCCGTCAATTGTTATGCTTCCGGTTATCTTGAAAGTCGTTGTTGTTTTCGGCGAACAACCGAACACGCCAACAAAAAATAACACAAACAAAACCACACCCATAAAAAATTTTTTCTTGCTCATAAAAATACTCCTATTTGAAATTGAAAATAAACTGACGGAACATCTCCGCCTTGTGATACAATGCAATTTTTTTGAGAATACGAAACAAGCAAAATAGACGGAACAAACGAAATTTTGTTATTAGCTCATTTCGTTTATTTTGCATTTTTCGTTTGGTTTGTATCTCAAAAAAATTGTGCGAAAAATATATCAATATCGTTTCAATTTACTAGTGGTAGCTTGGCATTGTGTTGGTGACAGTTTAGAATCTGGCGGAAATTTGTTGGTGTTGATTGTTTTTGGTTTTGGCAAATTTTATTTGCTTTGTGTTGGTTTTTGTGTATTTGAACAAGAAAAAGTTTAACGTTGGAAGGTGTTTTAATTATGTCCCAATCTCAACTTTTACCGATCTCTCGTGAGGACATGCTTGCAAGAGGCTGGGATGAAATTGATGTCGTGTTTGTTACGGGTGATGCTTATGTTGATCATCCTGCTTTTGCTGCGGCGGTTCTTTCGCGGCTGCTTGAGGCTGAGGGTTTTCGTGTTGGAGTGATTTCGCAACCGGATTGGCATTCGGCGGATGCGTGGAAAGTTTTTGGTGCGCCGCGTATTGCGTTTTGCATTTCGGCGGGCAACATGGACTCAATGGTGAACCATTACACGGCGAACCGGAAAGTGCGAAACTCCGACGCGTTTTCGCCGAATGGCGTAATCGGTCTCAGACCGGATCGAGCTACTTTGGCTTACTCCCAACGTGCCCGCGAAGCCTATCCTGAGAGCGTGGTTATTATCGGCGGGGTTGAGGCGAGTCTGCGGCGTTTTGCCCATTATGATTATTGGAGTGACAAAATAAAGCGTTCAATTGTGCTGGACGCGCGGGCTGATTTTCTCGTCTACGGCATGGGTGAAGCACCGTTGGTTGAGATAATTCAAAGACTGCAAAACGGCGAACCCGCACAATCAATCCGAAACATTCGCTCAACAGCATACAGACTAAAACAGGCGGAAGATTTGCCCGAAGAAACCGAATCAACCATACACCTGCCGTCAATGGAAGAAATCGAAGAGGACAACGTTTTATTCGCAAGAATGACCCGCCAAATCTACGATAACTTGAATCCGCATCTCAACATTACTCTCGTTCAAGAACACGCAAAAGAAGCCGTCGTCGTCAATCCGCCGTCTTTGCCGTTAAGTCAAAAGGAGCTTGACAGGATTTATGATTTACCATTTACCCGCCGCCCGCATCCGATTTACGAAGAGAACCAACAAAAAATTCCGGCATGGGAAATGATCCGAAATTCCGTCCAAATTCATCGCGGCTGTTTTGGCGGATGTTCATTCTGTTCTATCGCCGCACATCAAGGTAAATTTGTCCAAAGCCGCAGCAAAGAATCGATCATCAAAGAAATCGAATTGTTGACAAATCAAGATGGGTTTACGGGCGTGGTGAGTGATATTGGCGGACCGACGGCGAACATGTATGCGTTGACGTGTAAGAATGAGTCGGCGGCGAAAGTTTGTCGTCGGGTTTCGTGTTTATTGCCGGAGTGTTGTGCTAATTTGAATACGGATCATGGGGAGTTGATCGAGTTGATGCGAGCGGCGAGACAAGCAAAAGGTGTACGGCAAGTTTTGGTTGCATCGGGAGTTAGGACTGACTTGGCACTGATGGATGGACGATACATCAAGGAGTTAGTTGAGAATCATGTCGGGGGACATTTGAAAACTGCGCCGGAACATACGAACAGCGCGGTGTTGTCAATGATGAATAAGCCGTCGTTTGAAAACTACCTAAACTTCTGCAAAGAATTTACACAATACTGCGAGTCGGCAGGCAAAGAACAATATCTTGTGCCGTACCTAATGGCAGGATTTCCGGGAACAACTCTCGCCATCACAGTGGAATCCGCTGTCTGCCTCAAACAACACAACATCAAATCAGAACAAGTACAAGAATTCGTACCATGTCCGGGCGAATTGGCAACATGTATATACTTCACCGGCGTTAACCCAATGACCGGCGATCCTGTTTTTGTGCCGAAAAAATTGCGAGACAGGCGATTGCAAAAAGCGTTGTTGATGTATCACAAACCCGAAAATTATCACGACATCAAGACCGCATTGCACGAAGCAAGACAAGAACAACTAATCGGAAATGGCAGCGGTTGCCTAATCACCGCATACCCGCCAAAATCAGAAACACTAAAAAGAACCTCAAAAATTAAACGACTAAAAAAACAAAACGACCAAGAAAAACAAGAAAAAACAAAACGTCGCGAAAAATTTGAATTAGCCGCCGCCGACAATTTGAAAAAACTAATAACAAAACGAAACGAAACAAAACCACAATACAAAACATTTGACCGCAAAGAATCACGCTCGCCGGATTCGCGACGCTCCGATTTTAAACGTTCAGATTCGGATCGTTCCGATTCGCGACGCTCTGATTTCAAGCGTTCAGATTCGGATCGCTCCGATTCGCGACGCTCTGATTTCAAACGTTCAGATTCGCGTCCATCCGATTCGCGACGCTCTGATTTCAAACGTTCTGATTCGCGTCCATCCGATTCGCGACGCTCTGATTTCAAGCGTTCTGATTCTGCCAACAAAGGTTCGGGTAAATTTGGCAACAAACGCCGCGATGATAGCGCAAGAAATTTTGACAAAAGAGATTCAAACCGAGATCAAAAAAAGCATAAAAGCAGAGACGATAATCGCGACAATTGAGACAATTATTTTTTGTTTCGCGCGGAGGCGCAAAGAGCGCGGAGAATACGAAAAAATAAAATTCTCTTTCCTTTGCGTTCTCTGCGTCTCTGCGCGAAATATTTTTTGTTGCGCGCGGAGGCGCAGAGAACGCGGAGAATACAAATAAAATTCTCCTCCTCTGCGTCTCTGCGCGAAATATTTTTGTTGCGCGCAGAGGCGCAAAGAACGCAAAGTTTTTATTTTTTTAACGCGGAAAGACGGAAAGCGCGGAATACGCGGAAAGCGAACTTTAAAAATTTCTGCTCTTTCCGTCCTTCCGCGACTTCCGCGTTGAAAAGATATTGAGGGTTCGATTTCAATGTTGATCCGAGATGCGGATAAACTCCTTTGTGTTTTTCGTGCCTTTGTGCGCAGCGAAAATTGTGTGTATTATTTATCTTCTTGGTAGTCGCGGTATGGCATATTTTTCTTGTACGTCTCTAATTCCTCCTTCAAAACTTCAACCCTGTCCCTCACGTTCGGGTCTTCTTTGGACAACTCAATACTCTTCTCCGAGAACTCAATCGCCTTTTTGAAATCACCCAACTCCGCATAAGCGGCAGCAAGCGTACTCAAAATATACGCAGCCTTGTAATCAGTTAATTTACACGCCTGCTCTGCTAACTCTAACGCCCTTTTGCCATCTCGTATCATATCGATTGTTGAAGTTGACAGAATCCATGATAAGTTGTTGAGAGTAGTTTTATCTGTCGGGTCTGCTTTGATTACCGCTTCAAAAACTTTGACCGCGTCCGTATGTCTCCGCATCGACAAAAGTATATTCCCCTTCAATCGTAACAAACCTAAATTTTCCGGTTGTTCCTTGACCAGCGGATCCAACAACTCCAATGCGTTTTTGTACTGCTTTTGGTTGTACAGAATATCTACCCGCATTATTGTCAAATCGAATTCATCCGTCGCCTCTTTGTCTTTCGCCAACTCATCAATTACCTCCAACGCCTGCTCAAATTTGCCCGCATCCTTAAAGACTTGAATTTGCAATATTCGCAACTGTTTCAACTGTTGCGGATTATCTGTTCCCACCGTTTTGACAGCTTCGTTGACATCTTTAATCGCTTTGTCAAACTGTTTCAACTCCGTCAGCAAAGATGCCCTCAATAACATTATCTCAATATTATTCGGCTGCTTTTCACGCAAGTTGTCAAGAATCTTCATCGATTCGTCCTTCTTGTCCATGTCAAAATAAATTTTTGCACGGTTTATCGCTATCACACTCGCAGGCAAAATATTTTCCAATTTATCAAGAACCTTCAACGACTCCTCATACTTTTTCAAATGACGGTACGCGTCAAACAGGAGTTGCAAAGCCTGCGGATTTTCTGCTTCATCCTTCAAAATTTTCTGCAACGTTTCTACCGCATCTTCATACCTCTTTAAGTCAAATAGACTCATCGCATGAAGCAACACCAACCGCTTGTCACCAGTCTGCTTTGTAACTTTCGCAAGAGCCGCTTCACGCTTCACCGGATCCTTCTCAAGCATTGTCTTTATTACGACCACTTGCGTCAACAAATCGGGTTGGTCGCCGCAGATTTTTTCGGCAGCATCGAGAGCTTTTTTCGCCTTCTCCGCATCGCCATTCGGCATAAGATTCAATTGGGCAATTGTAATGTAAACTTCCGGCTGCACCGTAATCGTTTTGACGGCAGCTTCCAAATCAGCCAAAGCACGCGTCCGCACGATCTCCCACGATTCAGGTAAACGATTCGGCTGACGACCAATAATCCGCGACGCAATCAATTGACCACGCTGCAATTGCACAGACGCAATAAACTCATCACAAAACTTCAAATTCGCCCCTTGCAAGCCCTCCTTCCGCGCCTTTTGAGCCAAAGCAATCACCGCACCAAGATCACGCTCATCACTTGCCTTCAACTTCTCCTCAATCGCCTGATCAAGAAACGGCATACCCGGATTGTCACTATTATTGACCGCCGACAAATCATCGGCACCGTCAGCCGAAACTTTATTTGCGGATTCGGATTCTGCTTCTTTCGTAGCAGAATCGTTCGTAGATGCCGAAGCGGATTCGTCTGCCGCTGTCGTATCTGTTTTTGCGTCGGAAACAGAATCTTGCGAAAAAACCGTTACGGTATCAAAAAACAGAATTGAAAACAGCACAAACGAAACTGGTTTCAAAATGTTAAATATTTTATGTGTCATTTTTTTGGTAGTTGTTAAAGTTAATGTTTGAGGTTTAATGTTATTGGTTAATTGTTAATGTTTTTGCTAATGTTTTTGTTAATGTTTTTGTCAAGATCATAATGCGCTTTTTACTAATTGTTTCGTATTTTTAACGTGGGGCAACGCACCTTGTTATACCACACATCTTTCGATATCTTAATCTTATTTTTTTAGAGAATACGGAATAAACAAAATAAGCGAAACAAACGAAATTTTACCATTAACTCTTTTCGTTTATTTTGTATTTTTCGTATGTTTTGTATTCTCAAAAAAACTTATGTAGTACAACGGGGGCAAGTCCCCGTCGCTAACTCGGAACGCGACTTTTGTTGTATATTGGTTGCGTGTCGTTTAAAATTTTCAGTTGTCTGTATCGAGTTTTGTTTTGTTGGTATTTTCGGGCAATTCGCCTCTGTCGATTAGTATGAATGGGCTCCAGAAGAAGGGGTGTGTTGCGAGTGGTGCTTCGATTGTTTCTTTTTCTTTTGGAGTTGTTCTTATTCTTGGTTCTTTGTCAATATCTATTCGTTTTACGCCGACGTTTAGTATTGCTTGTCTCCATGCGTTCGCGGCGGGCATTTCTTGGTATGCTTTCATAAATTCGCCGATTAGGTCGTATGTTGATCTTCCGCCCGGTCTCCATCGGCTAATTAACATTGTCTTCGTTCCGCAAGCCTCCAATGTCATTGCCGTCAAAAAAATGTCGTTGCCGTTTGGAGTCATTTGCGTTTTATTTGTTGTTGGTTTTAATGCGTTTTCTGCCGGAGTATGAAACGCGGGCAAAACAACTAACTCCGGCGCACCCCAAGGTAACGTCAACCAACTTGACACCGGTTGTTGCAACTTTTTCTTATCACTTGTGAACGGCGACCACGCCAACGGCGCAAGATTCATTGTCGGAATATCATCAAGTACGACTAATTGTTTGACCTGTGTTGCGTAGACTGAAGCCGTTCCCGGAAAGTCCGGCAAATCCTTTTCCCGCGACGGCATCAATACCATATTCTTTATAACATTTTCCTTTGTGTAACGGTCAATTGCATCGAGTGCATCGACCGAATCGTTTTTCACTCCGCCTGTCAAATTGCCGTAAATTACGAGTGTCTGCGCGAGCTTGCTGCGGTTCCCTGTTTTTTGAGGAATACCGAGCGATGCCATCGGCGCATAACGAACTGTTATCGGTTCATTGCTCGCCGAAATCAACGGTCTAAACTCGTTGCCAACCTGCACCGTCAACGATTCAAACGGAACATACCAAAGCCTCCCATACGGCACAACAATCAACTCCGTAAAATTAACTTCACGCTCCTTACCAAGCAACCGTTTAAGCAAAACATTCCCCGCACGTTTCCACTTCAAATCCGAATCGATAATATCTTCTTTGAGTCGGAGTTGAGAGTTCGCTTCACGTTTATTTCCGATTGCGTCAAGATAATTCGCGATTAACGTACCGAGAGCAGGTTCGCGTTGCGGCTGCTCAATTTGCCACGACTGCAAACTACGCCGATCAACAAGAAACCCGTGCATGTTCCCGATTGCGTCCTCGTAAAACGAGAGCATTGCGGTTTTCTCCGGCAACTCTTTGCGGAACTGATCAATTTTGACAATCGGCGGAAACGCTAATGTTACTTTTGTATTCGAAAGGGCAATCGGTCTCAACATCATCTCTTGAGCGACACTCACCGTTTGCAACTCGGCAAATAGCTTTTTTTGTTGTTCAATTTGACTCGCTTCTTTTGGGACAATCGGAATATTGAACAAGTCCTTTTTGAGGTCGCGTACTTTGCCGGACAGTTGCTCAAATCGCGTGAAATCAAGTGCAAGCATATTCCGTTCCTGTTGCACGTCGGCTAAATCTTCACCCGTTCCTTCAAACATTATCCGCAGAGCAAGATGCCGAGGTCCGAGTTGCATTGATGAATTCGTGTAACGTTGCAGCAACGAGTAAAACGCGGCGCGTCTCGCCAATTCCGTGATGTCGAACGCCTTCTCCTTTTCCGCCAACATTAGCGCAACGATAAACCAACGTTGATACGCTCGCGGGTCAACCGAAGTCATCAAAGTCATACTATCCATCGGACGAACAGACCAATCCGTCACCGTAGGATCACGCAACAAATACCCGTACAAATCACTCGCCTCATGCGGCGACACAACCCCTTTTGTCGCGACAAAACCTTTTTGAAACAGATTCTCAAGCATTGCCAAATGACACATCCAGAGCGATACGCGGCTATTCACTTTGATCGCATTGAAAAGGTTCTTATCGCCGTTTTCAAGATTACGCGCAAAAGGCTTACCGGCAGTGTAATTTACGAGAGCAGCTAAATATTCGATTTTCGCGCTGATGTATAAATTCCGGGCAAACGCGACCGTATCCGCAACCCTGATCAGATTTTTTGCTCTCATACAAGATTCCGTAGCGAGTTTTATGTTGCCCGCCGTCAATGCGTCATTGGCAATTTCGTGCAGAATCGGAACGGTGATTTGCGGACCCGGATGGAATCTGTATTTTGTTGTTCCGGTTTGTGAGAAGTAGGCTAGTGCTTTGTGTAGTTGTAAAATCGGTTTCGTTTGATCAATCAATTTTTGGGCGTTGGCAATATTTGTGAAAGATTCGCCGATGAGAGCCGAGTCGCCGAAGTAAGTTGCACAAAGCGATGCTTCATAAAAATACTGTTGTGCGGCGGCGGGTTTTCCGTCCATTATTGCGATGTTTCCGAGTTCATGCAGGGCGTAGGCAGTGAGTTGGTGGTCGAAAGTTCCTTGCATTAGGATTCCTTTTTCGAGTTGCGGCACAGCCATTTGGTAGTCGCCGATTGCCGACAAAGTCAACCCGTAAAGAACATCAACCCACGCGCCGCTAAAATGATTCGGCGGACAAGGTCTCTCGCTGAAAATTTTATTGAGCTTAATTGTGCGATCATCGAACCGCGACAAAGGACCTAAAATTTGAGCGCGCCGCCGGATCATGATTGCCATTCGCGTGACGATTTCGTCGGCGTGAATTGTGGTCAATGTACTTTGATTTGCGATTGCCGGTGCGCCGCCGAGAGCGATCATTCGCGGGGATTGTTGCAGGAGTTGGAAGGTGCATTTTGAGAAGTTACCGATACCTCCTTTGCGCGTTGTACCGCCCCACGGCAACGGCGGACGTTGCATCAAAACCGGACCGACGTTGTAGGTAATATTGCTGAGCCAGAGAGGTTGATCAAGATAAATGTCAACAGCGGTATTGAACGCAACCATCGCTTGCTCGTAGTTTCCCATCTGGTAATGGCATTCGCCGATCATGGTTTGAAAACAAATTGAGTCAATCCAGTACGCTTGCACGCCGTTGGGCAACGGAAATTTAACCGCATGTTTAGAATCTTCAATAAGATTTTTTATCGCCGCCGGAAAATTGCCCTCATCATACGCACGTTTTGAGTTATTAAAATAAGGCAACTGCGGAACGATTCTGTTGACCATCGGAGCTTGGGCAAATGAAAATTTGCCATCCGCAAAACAGACAAAAAAATTCGCCGCAAAAATCAACAACAACGATACCGATACATTTCTGATTGTCATACCATCCTCCCTAAAAAAATTTTTTCGTGATCCGGAACACAAAAACACAAAACACAAAACACAAAACACGCATCCTCCACACACAGACGAGGCGGAGATTATTTATTATTGTACGAAAAAATCAATCCCCCAGTTCCGTCGTATGTCGTCCCTTGTTATGCAACACAATTCGCGATCCGGTGATTGTGCTGCGATCAGCATTTTTTGAGAATACATTTTTTTGAGAATATGAACTTCTAAAAATTTCCGCATCTTCCGCCTTTCCGCGCTTTCCGCGTTGAAAATAAATTCGTTCAAAATTATCGAAAAGAGCTGATAGAAAAATTCGTATGTTTCGCATTCTCCAAACAAGCCTGTGATGCGTCGAGTGTGATCAAAAAGTGCATAAAAAAACGACCTCCGGCGGCTAACCGAAGATCGTTCCTTGTCAGTTTTTTTGCCTGCGATTAATTTGACCGTCGAAAGTCAAAAGAAAGCCGGCTCTTCAACTTCCAA
>JAISQS010000563.1 GCA_031274045.1 Planctomycetaceae bacterium
ATAGCACAGGGCAACGCCCTGTGAAAAGTCGCCCCCAATAACTCTCGCCCTGAAAGGGCAAAAGCCAAAAGGCGGCGGAAAAAAACTTCGATTCACCAACACGCCAAAACCTCATTTCCACCTAATTTTTCAAACAAAACAACCGTTAGCGAAGATAGCTTGCCCCAAATCAAACGAGCGACGCATCTCGTTGGTCGCAAGCGACCATCGCTAACGAATCTGAAAACTAAAACTTCCGTTTGCTTTGATATTATTGCCCCGTTGGGGCGAAGGTTATTTACAATCAATTATCGTAGGGCGTTGCCCTACGCTATGATATTTTGCCCTTTCAGGGCGTTGATGCAACGTATTTATGTAGCGCATTGATACGGCGTATTGATAAAGGGTAAGTAGAGACGCAATGCCTTGCGTCTCTACAAATCATTGACTTGCGTCTCTACAAATCATGGTGATTGCAATTGAAATGAGAATTTTCAAGTGCAAAAAGTATACAAAGAGTGTTGTATTAGATTTGGTGGGATTTTTTTATGCGGATGTTCTGTTGCGGTTTTCTGTTTCCATTCTTAAATTCCAATACTCTAATCTATCTGTGATTTTGTTTATTTGGTATTCATTCATTGGTTTGTTGAGTAGGAAAAAATCGGTGAGGTAATCGAGACCTTCCAATAAAAACAAAGAATGATAGAGCGTTTTCAACATGAATATTTCATAATCGTCGAGTTGTCTGATTTGTTGGTATGCTCTTAATCCTACTTGCCAACTTGTGGAGTCCAAACTTGACATCGAACTTAACAACGACACAACATCCACCATCACCGAATCAACTACGACCTCCTTGAAATCAATCATTCCGCAAACACCCGCATCACTAAAACGCAAATGACGCAAACAACAATTCCCAATCACCGGCTGAATTTGTACCACCATTCGCGATGATCTTGTCAATCCTTCTATCGCCTGACCCGAATGAATTACGGCGTTGTTCTGGAATCGCAACCCCGTTTCCGCAAAATCAATCAAAGATCGCGACGTAGTTACACACCAGCGATCCCGTATCTCCCTGTAAAGATTATCAAACCCGCCGCTAATCCAATTTCGCCATTTGCTGAGCAAATTACTGATCGTATACGAATATCCGACGGGCGGATTTGGAAGCGGAAATGTCGATACGGCACGATGAAATTGTGCCAAAGAACGCATTGCCGAAACAATTCTATGTGACGGAATTGACATGTTGCCGTACCGCTCAATCAAGGCATCGTCAATAACATCAACATCAGAGTCGATCCCAACCGTATGAAGCGGCGGTCGCTCCTCAACTCCATCTATCCAAGGCAACAATTCCCAATAGGCATTGTCAAACGTAACAAACCCGCGATGCTCAATCGTCTCAACCGGAAGCGGAATAAACGTTATCCCCTCACAAACCGCGTGCCAAAGAACCGCTTGAATGAATTGCAGCCGGTTCTTTCCCAACATGCCGCTGCACCAACGACGCAAACAGAATAAACCGGCACGAGTATACACCTGCCAATGACGGCAGCCATCCAGCGACGATGTTGCGGATAAATCGCTCATCTTGCGGACAACAGAATCACGCGCGTCAAACAAATCAACTTGATTCGCCATGTCAATAGGCAAAATATCAAGCGCACGATATTCCTTCGAATACTCCGAAAGAACGAACCGATTGATTTGTCTGATTGTGAACATTGAACAAATAAACAAAAAAAATTTTTCCTAAAAAAATCAAAAAACAGTATCCGCAAAAATCACGGCACTCCCAATAAACCACACACGTCCTTGCAATCGAAATCGGATAACACCCAAATCAAAAAAAACAAATTTTCCAAACACCGTTTTTTTGTACGCATATTACGCAATTTTGCAAATAGGAATATTCGTAACATAATTCAATGGTTGTGCTATGTTATGCTGTTATATTTTTGTTTGATTTGTTCCTGTATTTTTTGGGCGGTACTTGGGATATACTTTTCACGCGTTAAAATTTCGTTTTAGTTTTTTGTTCGCGGTCAATCGCGCGGGCGGTTGTTTATCGCGCAAAAACGTTTGTTTTTTATTATTTATTTTTTTATTTTAGGTTTTGGTATGAATCGCAAACGTATTCTTTTTGTTATACCGACGCTTGATCGTTCTGGGGCGGAGAAGCAATTGGTGCTTCTTGCGTCTAATCTTTCTCGTTTGGAATTTGAGGTTGAGGTGGCGGTATTGACTCGCGGCGGTCCGCTTGTATCTGATTTGGAGTCGTCTGGTATTCGGTATCATTTGATCAACAAGCGATTCAAGATTGATCCATTTGCCCAAATGCGTCTCAATCGTGTTGTTCGTGAATTTCAACCTGATCTTGTTCATACGTGGCTTTTTGCCGGTAATTCTTATGGTCGTCAAGCGGCGGTATCTTGTGGGGTGAAGCATATTGTTGCCGGTGAGCGTTGTGTTGATTTGTGGAAGGGGGCGTATCATTTTTTTATTGACAAATATTTTTTGCGGTATACTGATTGTGTTGTTACGAACAGTGAGGGGGTTAAGGAATTTTATGTCAAAAATGGTTTTCCGGCGGATAAATTTGTCGTGATTCCCAATGCGGTCATTCCGGCAAAATCGGACGCGAGTCAAATCGGACAAGCGGATCGGATTGAATTTCTCAAGGCGATAGGGGTATTTGATTCTAAGCCGTGTGGTGATTATGTTGAGGTCATTTGCCCGCAATATGATTATGAGCGGGAGAATTATGCTATTATTTCAAACGAGTTAAAGTCGCGGCAAATTCCGTTTATTATTGGGATTGTGGCAAGGTTGTGGGAGCAGAAGCGGATTGTTGATGCGCTTTGGCTTTTTGAGTCAATGCGTTTTCTCAATTTGCATTTTCATGCGGTTATAGTTGGAGATGGACCGGAGCGGGACAAGTTATTGCGTTTTCGAGATTCGTGGCGGTTGTCGGATTGTGTGCATTTTTTGGGACATCGCAATAACGTTGCGCAAATTATGCCGCATTTTGACATCCTGATAAACATGAGCGAATACGAAGGACAATCGAACTCAATACTCGAAGCAATGTCACTCGGCATACCGGTTATTGCAACTGATATTCCGGGCAATAGAGAGTTGGTTGTTGACGGAGAGACGGGAGTTCTCGTTCCCGATTCCGGCAATGATTTTCGCAAAAGACGGCGCGAATTTGTCAAAGCAATACTAAACCTGCTAGAAAACGATACCCAAAGAACCCAAATGGGAATCGCCGCAAAAAAACAAGCCGCAGAACAATTCAGCCTAGAAAAAATGATAAATAAACACGCCGAACTCTACAAAAAAATTATAAAATAAATACGTTCACCCTGCCTCCGCAAATCAGCCAAATTAGACGACCACAACGGATCGCCAAGACGCATCGGAGAACGTAAGGTGGGTAACCGACCGCCGGGCGGTTACGTCGGCGCAAGCCGACAACTGGAGCGGAAAACGCACCGACAAAACCAAAACGCCAATGTCGGCGCAGCCAACAATTGCCGCGAAGCGGCGCGGACTGGAACGCGGGCGTCCCGCCCTTGTTATACCACACATCTTTTCTGGACTATCATTTATTTTTACGTTGATACCATGTATCGTTGTACTTGCGTGTTCGGTTTGGAT
>JAISQS010000579.1 GCA_031274045.1 Planctomycetaceae bacterium
TCACCTGTCGGCGTAGCCGACAATTGCCGCGAAGCGGCGCGGACTGGAACGCGGGCGTCCCGCCCGCCTAAGTGCATTAGGAAACCGAACGAGTTTGGAAGGAACGCCAAGACGTGTTGGAGGACATTTGCCAAACCGTTTTGGCGTTCAGTTCCAACTTGTTCGGTTCTATTACACACAGAGGCGGGCGGGACGCCCGCGTTCCAGTCCGTCGCCGCTTCGCGGCAATTGTCGGCGGTGCCGACATTGGGCGTTTTGGTTTTGCCGGTAGAAATTCCAACGCGTTTCACGCACCTTTGGGACGAGGGCAAGCCTCGCCCCTACAACATCAACGTTTTTTTGGTTTTGCCGATGCGTGTTCCGCTCCACTGTTTTCGTCTTGCTTCGCTCGTCGAAAAACGTAACCGACTGGCAGTCGGTTACCTACCTTACGTTACCTTATAACGTTTCCTGCCACCGTTGTCGGCTTGCGCCGACTTCTGTAGTCAATCCGCTCGTGTCAAAACTGTCGTATTTACCGATGGAGCTTTTCATATTTGTATCCGGTTTAACATATTTGTATCCGGTTTAACTACGCGAATTTTGTTGACAGATTGTTTGGGGATGGTCAAATTGTGATGCGAAAATTTGGTGATGTGAAAATTGAATTGTGCAAAAAAAAAAACGGGCAACGGACGGCAAGTTATGCCTGTCGCGTTGCCCGAATCTTGTTGCGGCAACGGTTGTTGTGTTGCGGCAAATAATGTTGAGCTTTGTTACGTTACGTTACGTTACGTTACGTTGTGTTACATGTGTTACGTTACGTGTGTTGCGTTCTACTTTTTCTCGCGGACTACTCCGTGCGGCAATGCGTTGTATTCGTGCGGTTCGGGGATGCCGTATGCGTTGTCAAGTTCGGGGTGCATTGCGTTGAACGGACCCGGTCTCGGTACGATTGGTGCTGTTGTCACTCGCGGGCGTTGGGAAATCCAATCTTTGCCCTGAAATATCGGGTCTTCAAATTGCCGCAATTCTTCCGCGCCGTAATATGGCCCCATTGCATCAATCCAAAGTATCACTCGCATTAAATCGTCGCCGGTTACTTTGACTCCGTGATGTTCGCCGCTTGACATTCGTTTGACAAGTCGGCTGCCATACGACAATTTTGGATAAAGTTTATTTGCGGGAGTTGTTGCACAAGTTGGCGGGAAAGTGCTGTACGCTTCAGGATCGCGTTGTCCAAATGCCTCAACCAGAAGCGTGTCCGCCCAACCAAACGGCGCATCCTTCGATCCGCGATAATTCGAATAAGGCGCACCCCACGTCGGACAACCTAACAACGTAATATACGGCTCACGGAATCCAAGAAAACCGGGGCGCGATGTTGAATTAAATTTTTTGTACGCAACATTGGCGGGGTCGCCATGACACTTGCCGCAATATTTATCCAAAACGGGTTGAACATAACGCGGGAAACTCACCGTTATATCTTCCCATGAAACCGGCGTTATGTTTGATGCCGGTCGCTTCAATGCCTTGCCCGTTTGAGTGACAACAGGCGCCCTGACATGAGACTCATGGCAACCAAGACAACCACGCGACTCACCCGGTTGAACTCCTGTAAAACTACGCATCGTTTGAAGCGCACGATAATTCTCGTCCAAAATCTGAAAATGCAACGCAATACCCGACGGCGCATTAAACTGAACGCTGCCATCTTCCTCAACCGACACCGTACCGATTATTTTTTTGATTCCTTCGGATTGGTTCATTGAAATTTCCGGTCCCGACGAGACGTAGTTACGTTTTGACCAATAGGTATATGTCTTGTGATCAATAGACCAGATGCGGAGGTATTTGACTTTTCCTTTGAGTTCTTCCGGTGCTTTTTCGTAGACGTTGTTGCTGTAAATGATGCCGGTTTCGGGGCGGTTTCGGGTTTCCATTGTGGGCCAATTTACCGTATCTGCACGCACGGACGGAACCGGACGAGACCGCAACGGCTGCGCGTCAAAAATATGATGATGACCCTCATGTATCAACTCACGATTGCCGTAAATATCCATCAGCAACAACACCCATTTACCTTTTTGCCGTTTGCCTGACACGAGAAAATCCGTATCGCTCAACGGGTATGTTGAGATGTATGCGTCGTAATTTCCGGCGGTGTGATATAGTTCTTTTGATACTTCGACGGGGTCAACAGGTCCGTTACCGCTTTCCGGCCATCGGAGTTCTTGGGTTACTTTTGTCAATCCGTCGGGGAAATTGAATCCTTTGGACGGATCAATTATTCCGATGCATCCGCTGTACCAATTATGATGTGCGCTGCCGATAAACATGACGCGTTCGCTGTTTGGTATTTGCCTTGCGTCTTTGAGCAAGTCGGGCCACACGGATTGGTTGCCCCAGAATGTTTGTACTTGTGTGCCGTCTGTGTTCATTGTCCAGAGACTTTGACAACGCCATAGCGGTTTGTCCGTATATTCCCAACGTGTGAAAATTACTTTGCCGTCGTTCATAATGGACGGCAGATATTCCGGTTCGCCGTTTCTTGATATGATGAATAATTCTTTGCTGTCGAGTCCCATTTTTGCGGTGACGTATGCGTTTGTCGGCGGCATACATCTTACGTATATATGTCCTCTGCTTGTTATGAACATGAAGTTTTTGCCGTCGGGCAAATATATCGGATCAAGATCATCAAACATACCGCCTGTCAATTGCCGCAAGCCGGTTCCGTCAACATTGATTTCGTAGATGTGAAATGTTTTTTCGTTATGCGGTTTGAAGCTGAAGATAATTTTTTTCGCGTCGTATGACAAATCGGGTCGCCAAAAGCTGCCGTGAATTGGTTCTTGCGGCATGATTTTTGTTTGCTTTTGCGTGCCGTCAAGTTTCAAACCTTTCATTGTAATCAGCCGACCGCCCGGCACCGCCATATAACCCAACCGATGCCGCGTCTCATGATTCCACTCACTACCGCGAGGTGTCTGCCCGTCAACAAACAACAACGAATCAAAATCCAAAACCGGATTCTTGAGCATAATATCACGCTTCACCGCGCGAATCGCAAAATATAATTCCTTGTTCTCGTCGGCTGCATTCGCGTTCTTTGCTTCGCGTTCAAGTTCGTTTAACTTTTTCAATTCATTATCAAAATTGGTCTGGTTTGGATATTGGTTTTCGATTCTTTTTGCAAGGAATTTTGTCCATTCGATTTCTTTTAGGGAGAGTTCAATTGTCGGTTTATTTTGTGCTTGGAAGAGCCATTCGTTTTCGGATAATTTTTTTGCTTCGTCTGCGTTTCGGTCTTTTGTTTCGGGTGTTTGTGCTGGGGCGTGTGGGGCGACGGCTTCCGATCTTCGCGGGCGATACTCAACCAAACGCTCCATGTCCGCCAACAAGCGATAAGCCGCCGATGATGAAGTTGGCGTGTTGTTGTTATTGTTATTGTTTAGGAGGTTGTCGTAGATAGTTTTGTTTTCTTTGACTGTCTGCCAAATTTTTCGGTTTGGTTCGGAGAGGTTGTTCCATTGCATTTCGGTGACGGGCAAGTATTCAAAATAATCTTCCGCCAATCCTTTGACTCTCTCTAACAATTTATCGTTTCCAAGTGTCATCAAATCTACGGGGTTTCTTTGCCATTTCATTATGTAGGCGTTGACTTCGGCGGGATAATCTTTGCGAATAATCCGTAGCAGGGCGACTTTGACGAGGTCGTTTATGTCTGGTTTTGCGGCGACGAGTTCGCGGGTTGCTTTCAATGTATTATCAAATGAGTCTGATTTGGCGTAGAGTTCTTTTGCAATTGTTTCGGCATCAATGACGTGGTTTGGAATTTTTCCTTTGCCCAAAGCGAACAATTCTGTTATTTCGTTTTGTGAGAGTGCTTTTGAGTAGAATCTGAGGTCATCTATTTTGCCGTTGAGTTGTTCTGAGTATGGACTTCCTTTTCGTTCTTCGATGAGTAGTGATCCGATGTATGCTTTTGAGAATACTGTTGCGTTTTCGATGTTTCCGTTTCCGCTTGCGATGAAGTCTCGGTGTTTGCTCAATCCGCGATAATCTGCGCCGGTTCGTAGATGAGATGATTGTCGTTCAAATGATCCGATTTCGCGACCGTCAAGATAAACTCTCATAAACTTCCCGTCAAATGTTGCCGCGATAAGATGCCAATTACCATCAACCAATTCTTCTTTTGTGATTACGGCATCGAGTTCGGCGTAATTTTCGCCGGTGTTGAGACCGAGAGTTAGAAATCTTTCGGTTTTATTTGGTTCTGCTTGCAATGCGAATAGGATTCGGTAAGTACCTTCTGCGCCCGCGTCTTCTTTTCGGAAAATCGGCTGCATTGAGTCCAACGAGTTCGGTGCAATCCATGCGGAAAAAGTCAATTGTTTTAACCCGTGCGGGATTATTTCGCGTGATATTTCGATTCGTGGTTTGCCGGACAAGTCTGCTGCTTTGCCAAATACTCCGTCAACTCGTGGTACATCTTGGTTAGCTTTGGCGTTTGCGGTTGGGTTTATGGTGCTTTTGATTTCGTCGAGTTGTTCGTCGTCGAAAGTCCAATACCCGATGAGTCCGTCATCGACAACAGTTGCCGACGCGGTGACGTTGACTGTTGTTGTCAAAAACGCTGCTATTGTGAATGTGAACAGCGCGGTTAAAAAGCTCGAACTAAATTTTTTCATGTCTTTGCTCCTTTGTGTTATGTGAAATCAAGAAACCGGTTGTTCCTCGACTATCAACTAAAGTTAAAAAACCGAAACCCTTGATGACAACGCCATCAAACGCCTCGGCAACAATGCCGTGAAGTTATAACAAACATCACCCCAACGTCAACCCAAGCAAGTTAGCCAACCGTCAATACAAGGTAGACAACCTCGTTATACCACACATCTTTTTTTTGCGTTGGTGATCGTAAGGTAGGCAACCGCCCGGCGGTCGGTTACCCACCTTACATTTGCCAATCCGTTTTAGCGTTCAGTTCAAACTTGTTCGGTTCTATTACGCACAGAGGCGGGCGGGACGCCTGCGTTCCAGTCCGCGCCGCTTCGCGGCTATTGTCGGCTACGCCGACGGGTGACAGTTTGGAATATCAACACGTTTCCCACCCCATCGCGTCGGGGGCAAGCCCACGTCGCTAACGTGACTAATAATATAATTGACAATGACTCTTTTCGTTATGTTTCGTTTTTTTTCGTCTGGTTCGTATTCTCAAAAGAAACTAAAAACGAATATTGAAAGTGTGAAGAGTATAGTTCCGTGTTGATGATCGGTTGTGATCATCAACACAAAACTATAACGGAGGCGTGTGATTATTGGAAGAGGGAGGAGACGGCGAACTGGCTGAATGAGCGGGCGTATGCGATCGCGCTCATTGCGGATTGTGCAATCAATTCTTGCCGAGCGAGCCGTGACGATTCGAGTGCAATATCTGTATTTGAAATAGTCGCCTCAGTCTCGGTGACAACAGCTAATTGATCCTCAAGATTAGTCTGATTCGCCCCAAGCACATTCTTCTGTATAGTACCCAACCGACCACGCTCAGAAGCAATCTGATTAACAATATCAGTTATCACCTCGCGGGCAAGGGCTATATCACTAGATTTGCTGTAATCAAGATTACCCAAATCAGCCAATGTCGTCTCACCATCCGCACTCCTTAGCGAGTTTGAATTAATCGCGCTAATACCGATGTTATATCTACCTGCACTCGTTACATCTTTGCCCAACTGGTACGATGTGCCACCAGTGACGGCGATGTCAAATGCGTCATTGAGTACGGCAGCGGATAGATTGGCACTAAAATTTATGTTATTGGAATAGACATCTATTCTATCACCGTTTGTCACTACGGCTCCAGACAAACCAGTTATTACCCAGTCTTTGCCAGCAGCAGATAACAGTCCATTAGCTACGTTTGTGTTATCGATAGTTCCTCCATACGCAGTGAAATCACCTAAATCAACTGGACTTCTGGCAGAAGTACTAATATCGGTGTCTGTCGCTTTTATCGTAAAACTTATATTGCTACCTTTTTCAGTTGACGATAGCGTAAAACCATTGGTGCCATCATAGTCCGCTTCTAATGCAACATCTGGATTGTTACCTAATACCGCAACAACTTTATCGTAAACATCATTAGCTGAGTAGGTCGCAGAAGTAAGATTCACTATAACCGATTTACCATTGGCATCCGTAATCACAATATCTCGCTTCGTATCAGCAGCAACAGTCATGTCCTTGTTAGCAGCTAATTGAATACCAGCTTCCGAAGCTAATCCATTTACCGTGAATGACACGTTTTGTGCAGCTCCGGCTGGTACGTTTGCGGAAGTGACTCTTATATCGGAAATTTTATCAGCGTTTCCGCTCGTTACTAATGTGTTATAGCTATATGCTCCGTTTATGATTTGTTTTCCGTTATATATTGTTGTTCTGCTTAATGCGTCTACGGAGCTTATGAGTTGATTTATGTATTGTGATACTGTTGTTGCGTCGTTTTGTCCGCTTAGCATTCCCATTATGCCGGTGTCGGTTGAGTCGCTTGGGTCGCCGGTGAATAGGTTCGCAATACTCCC
>JAISQS010000672.1 GCA_031274045.1 Planctomycetaceae bacterium
GGGTGGCTCATTGGTTATTAAGGGATGGGGAAGTTGGTCACCAGTTACGAATTGGCAAAGACTCATTGCCGGTAACAATATCATTTGGATTGCGATAGTGAAGGGAATTTTCAAGTGTAAAAAGTATATAAAGAGTCTAACAAAAATAGGAGAGATTAGTGAGATTTCCGTTGTCGTTGCTTTGTAGTATGTCGTTTTATATGTTGCGCCGCAAGCTTTTTTGCAGAGGTAAATTTCCGCTTGTGTTGATGCTTGAGCCGCTTCATGCCTGCAATTTGCATTGCAGCGGCTGCGGGCGTATTCGCGAATATTCCGATACGATTTCAAAGCGGCTTAGTGTTGTTGAGTGTATTGATTCTGTTGTTGATGCGGGTGCGCCGATAGTTAGTATTTGCGGCGGTGAGCCTTTGATTTATCCTGAAATTGTAGAGCTTGTTGATCGTGTGATTCGGCTTGGGAAACATATTTATCTTTGTACTAACGGTCAATTGCTCGCGGATAAGTTGGCGGAATTTACAGCATTAGCGCAACGACATCATCTCGTCCGTAAGCGTATGTATTGGAATGTGCATGTTGACGGTATGAGTCAAACGCATGATGCGATAGTTGAGAAGAGCGGCGCATTCGATGCGGCAATCAAAGGAATCACAGCCGCAAAACAAGCCGGTTTTTTTGTCTACACAAATACGACTTTGTACAAGCAGACAACAATAAATGAATTGATCGAGCTTGCGAAATTATTTGAACGATTGCGGGTTGACGGAATGATGATTGCGCCGGGCTATGGTTACGATGCGGTGAAAGAAGAAGGAACTGACAACAATTTTTTTCTCACGCGCAACGAAATATACGAAACATTCCGCGAAGTGCGAGCCAAGTTGAGCAAGTTCAGAATCACAGCAACGCCGGTATTTCTCGACTTTTTGTGTGGTGAACGCAAGTTGCCGTGCGCGGCATGGGCAAATCCGACACGCAACGTCAAAGGATGGAAAGCTCCATGCTATTTGATTACCGACAAACATTACGATTCGTACAAAGATTTTTTGCAATTGACAGATTGGTCAAAAATCGGTTACGGAAACGACCCAAGATGCGAACAATGTATGATGCATTGCGGATACGAACCAGCCGCCGTTTTATTCGCGAACCGTTTAACAGATTTAATTCGCTTAGCCCGATGGCAAATACAATAAACAAACACACGCAACATATATTTGTTACACTTGAAACCTTCCCTTCACAATCGCAAAATCACGAGAATTTGTGAGGGTTCGTAAAGATGAAAAATTGAATAGCCACAATTGCTGTTCATTGATAGATAGTCCAAAAAATTTAACAAGACTGAAAAAAATGAAAAACCAAAAAACAAATTCCTCCAAACTCATCGAGTTTGCCGAAGAACCAGCACAACCAGACCCCGCCAAAAAACCAAAACGCTCCGGAAATATATTCGATGCGTACCTTCGCAATACGTTTATGACGGTGGTATTTTTTGTGGATTTTATCCGGCATTATGCGAAGCCGGGTATTTTTGAACGGCTTGATTGGGATACATTGAGGTTATTTTCGCCGCATTCATTTGACATAAATGGCGAGGAACGAATCGCCGATATGGTTTTCGTGTGTGACCTGAAAAAGGGTGACAGCAATGTTGCCGCTGTTAGTATTGTTGTGATTATTGAACACATGGGCGGCTCGTTGTTTTACTTGCCGAAGCGTTTTTTGGAATATCTGGTTGGAGTTTGGAATATTGTTGCCGGTAAGGAGAAAAGGCGAAAACCTTTGCCGTCACCGTACTTCATGCTTATCAGAACCGGCTACAAAGGCATGACAAAAGAAGAGCAAAAAGGAAAATATCCCAAAACTAGCGACATGTGCGCGAGTGATACTGTTTTTGATGATATTGTCAAGGGATTGGATTTTGACTACACTGTTGTTTCGTTGCCTGACATTGATTTGGATGATTTGGCTGGCGGGCCGATAGTCAAAGCCGCGCTCGGCGTGGCAAAAGTTTTGACGGAAAATCGACCGGAAGATTTACAGCGAGCATTGATTCCTTTGATTCAATGCAAAGACTACGAACAACGACGCGATATATTGTTGAGAGCATTGACTCTGTTTGAGAAATTTTTGAAATCGCGTGGAAAAAAACTGAACGAGCAATTGCTCGATCAAACAATAGGTACCGTATTAAAAGGAAAGGAGAAAGAAGATATGATAATGTCAATTTTTGATGAAAAGAAGTTAGAAGGTAAAATCGAAGGTGAAGCCAAAGGTAAAGCCGCAGGTGAGGCAGAAGCTGTCGTTGCGATTCTTAACGAGCGGTTCAAGAGTGTCCCTAAACCTATCTACAAAAAAGTCGACGCAATACGCGAGCGACAAGATGCTGGTAAGTTATTGTCGTTGGTACGAACTGCGGTAACTTGTAAATCGATCAAAGATTTTCAGAATGCTTTGAACTGATGGGGCGGCTGTTTGAGACAGAAGTAGGTAGCGTTAGAAAGGATGTCACAAACTTCCGTAATGTTACATACCTTACTTTACCTTCCAGTGAATTATTCCCCCGAATGACAATTATGCAACAAAAATTTAGAGGACTTTGGTAATATGAAGCCTACGAACGAGAGCGAATGCTCAATTGGTCATATATCAGTGAAATACTTCAATGCTGTAGAAAAAACAAACCTAATTTACAACCTGATTTTCTTACAAAAACAACCTTAGTAGCCCGCGAATCACACACAAACATAACCTTATTACCTTAACTGTGTAACCTATTTAGTTAGTTTTTAGTAGTGAGTTTTTAGTTTTTAGTGTCAATGCACCAAAAACTAAAAACTAACTTTACTACAATGGCTACTAAGGTTGTTTTGTTTAGGAAAAATCAGGTAAAAATAAGATTGAGTTAAAGGCGGATATTTCGCTGATATATTACCTCAATTGTGACCAGTTTAAATTTACGCCCGAACCTATACGGCGGTAGGTCGCGGCATTCATCAAAAAGACTATATTTGGACAACTAAATTCGGACAATTAACGTGCTGTTAAACCGATAAATCTTGACAGTTTTGTCAAATTGGCGGGCGGCAATGTAATCGTCCTACTATTATATATAGTCAAAAAACACCAACCATTAACACTAACCATTTACTACAATTTTGTTAAATGAGTAACGACAATAATGTTTTGCCGCGTCGGCATCCTGCGGGACTTTGGGTGCTATTTACTACGGAGATGTGGGAACGATTTGCCTTCTATGCTATGCGGGCGATTCTTGTACTTTATCTATACAACGTTTCAACCGACAAGTCTACTCCCGGTTTTGGTTGGAGTGAATCTGATGCTTACAAGCTGTATGGTTGGTATACGGGTCTTGTTTATATTTCGCCGTTGTTGGGTGGGTGGATAGCGGATCGTTTTTTGGGGCAGCGATTTTGTGTGATGGTTGGTGCTGTTCTGATGGTTGTGGGTGAATTTTTTCTTGCGGCGACTGAGTTTGTCAGGATAGGCGGCGGGGTGAAGATTACGTTTGCGACTGATCCGACTGCGTTGATAATTTTTTATGTTGGTCTTGGTCTGATGGTACTTGGCAATGGTTTTTTCAAACCGTGCATATCTGTCATGGTCGGTCAACTCTACGCTCAAGGAGACCGTAAACGTGATGATGCGTTTTACATTTTCTATATGGGGATAAATATTGGGGCGTTTTTCTCTCCGTTGGTTGCGGGTACGATTGCGGAGAAGTATGGTTATCATTGGGGTTTTCTTATTGCCGGATTGGGGATGATTTGCGGGTTGTTGTCTTTCACAATGCTAGGACAAAAATACCTCAAAGGCATCGGCACCGCGCCGACAAAACACGACCCCAACAAAGAAATGACACCGGAAGAGAGCGAGAAGCATGTGAGAGATGTCTACGAACAGAAGCGTCCTCTTGACAAGAAAGATTGGGATAGGATTTTTGTGTTGATGACGTTGTCGGTTTTGGTGATTGCGTTTTGGCTTTCGTTTGAGCAAGCCGGTTCTTCGCTGAATGTTTTTGCCAAAAAGAATACAGACCGGAGTATTGCCCAATCTGTTGTCGATATTTCGCCCAAAATAGCTGTCAAATTTTACATACAAAATGAATATCTGGTCGAATATGAGGCTGCTGTTAGTCGGCTGGAGGTGTTGGCGAATTCGTCAAAGAAGCCGAACAACTCACCGCCAAACCAACCGCAACAAGACCCCAAAAAAGAAGACTCAACAAACCAAGACTCAACGAACCAATCAAAAGACCAGACGGCGACTCCTTCGTTTTCTTTGGTTGTAGATCAAAAAGATCAATCTATATTGAGACGTTATCCTGATATTGTGCGTCGTGGAGTGGAGGTTAAGAAGCGGCTATCGGGTAGTGATGATGTGGAGGTGAGGAGTGCGATTAAGGAGTTGGAGGGGATGGAGACGAGTTTTGGTGGTGATTTTGTTCCGGCGGCTGATTCTTATACGTTTCCGGCGACTTGGTATCAATCGGTCAATGCTTTTGGGATAGTGATATTTGCGCCGTTGGCGACGATGCTTTGGGTATTTCTTTCGCGTCGTGGTATTGAGCCGAGTACACCGACGAAGTTTGCGATTGGTTTGTTGTTGGTATCTGCGAGTTTCTTTGTTATGATTCCGGGTGCGGTTGAGGCGAAGGTTACTGGCAAGGCTGCGTTTTATTGGTTGTTGCTTTGTTATTTATTTGCGACGTGGGGTGAGCTTTGTCTTTCGCCTGTTGGGTTATCGATGATTACGAAGTTGGCGCCGGTGCGGTATGCGTCGTTGTTTATGGGGGTTTGGTTTTTGGCGAGTAGTGTTGCTTATGTTATGGCTGGGCAGATGGCGAGTTATTTTGGGTCTGGTGATGGGATAAGTTTCTTTTATGGTGAGAAGTCGGGTCTTGCGGATTTCTTCCTGCTGATGGCATTTATCCCAATGGTAATCGGATTCATAGCCCTAGCACTAGTCCCAACACTAAAACGAAAAATGCACGGCATCGGATAACACAAAAAATGACACAGCACACATCATTAACACAATGTTGACAGCCACGAGTCAACTTTTACAAATCCATCCGTCAAGGTAGGTGACCATCTCGCCGAACGGTCACCTACCTCATGTTGTCTCTTCCTTTAATATCTATTCTTCTGTGTATCATAATGTTTCATGTTGTCGGTAAATTGGCGTTTTCCGCAATGTTGCGATGTTGCTCGAAGATTTTCCCAGCGTTCACAAGGTCGTGGCTAAAATAGGTAAAACACACTCACTAAACGCTGTAAAATCAAAGGCATTTCGCTAAAATCCTTGCTTGGCTGCAGACTACCATTTTCCCGTGTATTTTCATCCACCCACAACCTCCTGAACACCATGTATTTTTTACGTTAAATTGATTTGACCTTTTTCATTTTGAGCGTAAAAGTAAGCGACGGCGGCAATATTAACAAAGTACAATCACAATGTACATAGTAAAATTATCAAATGACAATATTCCAACAACTCGAACAATTTGTCAAAACGACATTCAAAACAACAGTTGCGATTTTCCTTGATGCCTTGCGGCTCAGTCCAAACGCACAAGGATATGTTAGCGGTTCGGTTACAGAACTTTTGCTCAAACAGCATATCGAAAAACAGGGTTATCTTGTCGAAAGAATCAAAGAAAAATGGGAAGGAACAAAACTCCATCATGGCGATTTTTACTTCACTAAGAATAATGCACAAGATTGTTTTGTACTCGAATCCAAAGGAGTAAAATCCAACTCCGAGAAATGGCACAAATTATTTAATCGACATTCCCTTATCCAATTTTTGTACGATAATCATGGTGTCATTAATTGGGTTAATAAAAATGAGGATATTGAACGTCAGATTATTGAGTGGATTGATAAAAATCTGCCAAAATTCAAAGATGAATACAGTACCACTCTGTACGAATATGAGGAAGTTCAAAGATACGCGAAAAACAGACCAAAGAAAGAAACTGATAAAAGCCGCGCAATTGATCTCTTGAAAGATTACTCACGTGAACAGATTGGTGACATGATTGCTGAACGTTTGAAATACGTCCAATCCAGAGTTGGTGTTTTGGAAACTCACTTAGTTTCAGGAACATCTGAACGTAACGAACGAACTCAAGCGACACCGCGAAAAGATGAGTTTCATGTTCTGGCAGTTGATATTTTCTTGCGATTTCCAGAACATAAATTTCTCTTCGCCAATCCGCAATTACTTGACTCCTCCGGCAGCAACGAGGCTCATTTGAAACAGAATTACATCATGGGCTTTGTTTTTACCAATGATGATGAAACGATAACGTTAAGTTTATCCGATGATTGGTTCGATCAATTTGACGATGTGGTTGATTCTTTGGACAAAACAACCTTCATCAATCCTAATGATAAACAGGTCGATGTACGCGATGTCATTTATGACGAATTTTGAAAGGAGTTACCAATGCACCAAAAAAGCATCTATCAGGAATTTCAGTTTTCAAAAGAAGACAATTTGTTAAAGCGTTTTGAAGAGATACAAGATTTTATTTATTCGCATGACGGTTTATCGCCGCAGCAGACTTTGGAAGAATTTGTTAAGGTTTTGTTCATTAAAATATTCGATGAGCAATCAGGTAATAACCGGTTTGTTTTTGCGGATGATGAAAGAGAGGGTGTTCGTTCGGCGGACAAAATAAATGTTTTTACAAATCGTATTGCTTCTCTTTTTAATGAAACAAAAAAACAATATGAAGATGTATTCGACAAAGATGATCGGATTCGGCTTTCCGAGAATGTACTTGGTTTTATTGTTGACAAGTTACAAAATATTTCGCTTCTTGCATCCGCAAACGATGTCAAAGGTCTCGCGTTTCAAAAATTCCTTTCGCATTACGAAAAAGGGGGACGCGGGCAATTTTTCACGCCGGAACCGGTTATCGATTTTTGTGTCAAAATGATTGATCCGAAAGAAGACGAAACGATTATTGATCCTGCTTGCGGCAGCGGCGGTTTTTTGTTTGCCGCCCTCGAACATCTCCGTAACCACTCCGCCAAAACAGCCGCCGACATCATAAAAAAACAACTTTACGGTATCGATATAAGTCAAAGTATCACGCGGATAGCAAGAATGAAATTGATATTGGAGGCAAATTGCGATACCAATATTTTTTGTTTTAATACATTGGAATCTATTGACTCCGTCAGGCAGAAACTTGGAACGCATGATGGTTTTGATATTGTTTTGACCAATCCTCCTTTTGGTGCCAAAATATCGGAAACGCATCTTTTATCATCGTTCGATTTGGGACATAAATGGGTTGCACACCAAGACTGCTTTTCACGAACAAAAATATTGCATAACAGTCAAACCGCCGAAATCCTGTTTATTGAACGCTCATTGCAATTACTCAAAGACGGCGGCAGAATGGCAATCGTTTTGCCCAATGGAAATTTTGACAACTCCTCACTTGCTTACCTCCGCTACTACATCAAAGACCGAGCGGATGTTCTTGCAGTTGTCCGGCTCCCGCAGGAAACATTTATTCCGTATGGAACCGGCGTAAAAACTTCGATACTTTTTCTTCAAAAAAAATCACATGAAAAACATCCCCCAAAAACATTTTTCTCTGCTATTTTAAAATTAGGTTATCAAGGCAACAAAAACGGTACGCCTGTTTTCCGAAACGATAAATATGGTAAGCCGATTAAGATTGATGGTCAGTCTGTTTTGGATGAAGATTTTACTGATGTTGTTCGTGATTTTCAAAGATTCAAAACAGGAAAAAATCTTGAATATTCATTTTCGTACTCAATAGATTATTCGCAACTAAACGGACGTTTTGATTACGATTATTACTCGCCGCAACATCGAAAATTTATCGACAAACTCACTCCGAATAATTCTGTGCGGCTTGGCGATATTTGTAAAATAGTCAAAGAAAAAAGCAAAAAACTCAAATGCCCTGATGCTCTTGTTGAGTATGTTGAGTTGTCCGATGTCAACACGAATTCGTTTGAGATTATCAATTCAACTTCGTTTTCTGTCCACGAATTACCAAGCCGCGCAAGTTACGAAATACAGACCGGCGACATCATAACAGCAATTGCAGGCAATTCTGTCGGCACGCGAAAACATGCAACGGCATTGGTTGCGGAGGAATACAATGGTTGTATTTGTACAAATGGTTTCCGCATATTTCGAGATGTGCAAATTGATCCGTATTTTTTTCTGTTCTTTCTCAAGTCGGATATGTTCCTAAATCAGATGTTCATGCTACGCACCGGTGCCGCAATACCAAACGTTTCCGATACCGATTTGGCAAATGTCCGTATTTATTTGCCTGAAAAATTGATGATAGAAAGTGTCAGCCAAGCCATGAAAAAATCATTTGATTTACGCACACAATCACGACTACTCATTGAACAAATTACCCTTTGATAACAATACTGAAAAATGTTCGATCTTATATCTCCGTTTAGTCCGTCTGGTGATCAGCCTCAGGCGATTGATGCTTTGATTCGTGGGGTGGAGTCGGGGCGGAAGATGCAGGCGTTGAAGGGGGTTACCGGTTCGGGTAAAACTTTTACGATGGCGAATGTGATTGCGCACTTTAATAAGCCGACGCTTGTGATGTCGCACAACAAAACGCTCGCCGCTCAACTCTACTCCGAATTCAAAACCTTTTTTCCAAACAATGCTGTTGCGTATTTTGTTTCTTATTACGATTACTACCAACCCGAAGCCTACATCCCACAACGCGATATCTACAT
>JAISQS010000637.1 GCA_031274045.1 Planctomycetaceae bacterium
CAATGTAACACCCCCACAAAATCCGAAATAATCAGTAAATTTTAGTTAGTTTTTAGTAGTGAGTTTTTAGTTTTTAGTGTCAATGCACTAAAAACTAAAAACTAAAAACTAAAAACTAACTTTACTACAATGGCTACTAAGGTTGTTTTGTTTTAGGAAAAATCAGGTAAAAATAAGGTTGAGTTAAAGCCGGATATTTCGCTGATATATTACCAAACCCTTAACTTTAAACCGTGAAATTGAATTTAACCATTGAATTTAACCATTGAATTTAACCAGCGAATAAAATTACGTCTTATATTCCATCACTCCACTATCCCAATACTTACTAACCGTTACTCATGTCTTTTTTTGAAGATGCTTTTGAATCTGTCGGTGACTTTTTTAACGCAGTCACGCGATGGATTGAACGTACAATTACATCAATGTTCGGTGCCGCTAACGCCAGATACATTCGCCAACTACAACCCAAAATCGACGCGATCAACGCTCTCGAACCTTCTTTGACGGCATTGTCAAATGAAGAACTCGCCGCCAAAACCGACGAGTTCAAACTACGTCTCGCTCAAGGCGAAACTCTTGATGATCTTCTTATTGAGGCGTTTGCTACTTGTCGTGAAGCTGGTCGGCGTGTTCTTGGTTTGAGGCATTACGATGTGCAACTCATGGGCGGAATCGTCCTACACAACGGCGCAATCGCCGAGATGGTTACAGGCGAAGGTAAAACTCTCGTCGCAACTTTGCCCGCATACCTCAATGCGTTGACCGGAAAAGGTGTACACATCGTTACGGTCAATGATTATCTTGCCCGCCGCGATATGGAATGGATGGGGCCGCTCTATCTCGCTCTCGGAATTTCCGTCGGCGCAATCCAAAGCGACATGGAACCATTCGACCGCCAAAAAGCGTACCAATGCGATATTACTTACGGCACAAATAACGAATTCGGTTTCGACTACTTGCGCGATAACATGAAATTTGCCGCACGCGGCGATAACAGATTCGCTAAATCCTTCCAACAAGTACAAGGTAAACTAAATTTTGCAATCATTGATGAAGTTGACAACATCCTCATCGACGAGGCAAGAACTCCGTTGATTATTGCAGGTCCGGCTCACAGCGACATAAAGAAATACGGAATGGCAGATAAAATCGCAAGACAACTCGTCAAAGGAGTCGACTTTGAAGTAAACGAAAAAGATCACACCGCACACTTAACCGACAACGGCGTACGGAACGCGGAAAAATTAGTCGGAGTCGAATCATTCTACACAGCAGGCAACATGGAGTGGCCTCATTTGATCGATAACGCGTTGAAAGCCCATCACCTTTACAAACTTGACGTAAACTACATGATCAGAAATGATGAAATCGTTATCGTTGACGAATTTACCGGACGCGCAATGGAAGGACGGCATTGGAGCGACGGACTGCACCAAGCCGTCGAAGCCAAAGAGAAGGTAAAAGTCAAAGAAGAAAACCAGACTCTCGCGACAATAACATTGCAAAACTTTTTCAAATTGTACGATAAAATTTCCGGCATGACCGGAACCGGTATGACCGAAGCGTCCGAATTTTTGAAAATTTACCGTCTTGATGTGATTGCGATTCCTACAAACAAACCGCTTCACCGCGTCAATTTTCCAGATTCAATTTATAAAACCGAACGCGAAAAATATAACGCTGTTGTCGGTGAGATTGAGCGGATACACAAATGGGACATTCTCGATCTCGGCAACGGCGAAGTTATCGGGACAATAATACGCGAAGAAGATGAACGCATCGAACTAATTCCAAAAGGCTCAAAACAACCCGAATGGTTCGATAAAAAAGAAATCAAAAATATCTCACGTAAAGGTCGCCCGATTCTTGTTGGAACAGTGTCAATTGAGAAGAGTGAGCTTGTTTCAAGATTGCTTGATCAAAAAGGAATCAAACACGAAGTCCTCAACGCAAAACATCATCAACGCGAAGCCGAAATAGTTGCCCAAGCCGGTCGCAAAGGCTCTGTTACAATCGCAACAAATATGGCTGGTCGCGGTACGGATATAATTCTCGGCGGAAATCCCGAAGCTCTCGCTTGGAGTTTTTTGCAAGACCGTTACCCGACACGCCTCGAAGTGCCGCGCGACGTATGGACTTCGCTTGTTGACGAAATTGAGCAACGCGAGCAGATGAAAGCCGAAGGTGAAATCGTTCGCGCAATGGGCGGTCTGCACATTATCGGAACAGAACGACACGAAGCAAGACGAATCGATCTACAACTTCGCGGTCGAACAGGCAGACAAGGCGATCCCGGAAGCAGCCGGTTTTTCTTGTCGTTGGAAGATGAGTTGTTGCGGATTTTTGCGGGCGAATGGATTAAACGGTTGATGACTACATTGGGATTCAAAGAAGGCGAAGCAATCGAACACAAAATGATCAATCGACGAATCGAAGGCGCGCAACGAAAACTCGAAGAACGGAATTTCGATGTGAGAAAGAATTTACTTGAGTATGACGAAGTGATGGATTTTCAGCGGAAGAGCGTGTACGGCTATCGGCAACGAATACTTGACGGCGCGAATACTAAAGAGTTGATCATGGAGATGATTGACGAACAAGTCAACTTGCATCTTGGATTATTTCTTGACAAGGATTACGGCGTGGCATCTTTTGCGGCGTGGGCTGGCAACAAGTTGGGACTGGAATTTGAAGCGCGTGATTTTCGCGGAATGTCTTTCAAATCCGCCGAAGAATTTATAGTTGATCAAGCGCATCGAAAGACCGCGTCGTTAGTGTTGGATGCGATTGATGAGAACGTATCTGACGAGATAGAGGATTCGGAACAGAATTGGTTGGCGTTGGCGAACTGGTCAAATTCCAAGTGGCACACAAGATATACTGACCGTGATTTGAAGCGAATACCGCGTGAGGAGTTGGCGGAAGTTTTGACGTTGAAGGCGGCGAAATTTATCGATTCAATTGACTTCTCCGAAGGAGCCGGATTGCTTGAACCGGACTACGGAGTCAAAACAGCTATCGCGTGGTTAAAGAAAAAATTTGACATCGAAATTACTCTCAGCGACGAACAAATCAAAGATATCGACGCATCAGATTTTATCGAACGCGTGCGGACAATAACACACGAACGTTACCGCGAAAAAGAAATACAATTTCCGGTTGTGTCAGGTTTGCGTGAGTACACAGTTCAGGATCAATCCGGTCGGCGTTATGAGCGGGAGCCGTTGGTGAATTGGGCGCGTACGCGGTTTAATGTTGAGTTTTCGCTTGATGAGTTGCGTAACAAGCAGCGTCATGAAATTGAGGCGGTGATGTTTGAGAAGAGTCGTATTGCTTCGGCGCGTGTGCCGGATTTATGTCTTGAGCTTCGTCGTCGGCTTGATGATTTATTGCGTCATAATGATATTGATCCGGACGCGTTGCGGCGGCGTTTAGCGGCGGAAATTGCGGCTAGTTCTGTTGGCGGCAAAAATTTCGCAGGCTCAAAATTTGCCGTAAGAAGCGTATCAAAACAACCAACAAGATACTCAGGTAAATACTCCTCCGTCAAAGATATTGACACAATAAAATCACAAACAGAACCAAAAGAACACATTCGGGACGACGCTCATTTGAAGGAGTTTATTGATTGGGCGAATCGTGAATTTGCGGGTGATTTATACGGCGGTTTGACGACGGAGTTGGTGCAAGGATGGGATATTGCCGAGATAGAAGACAGAGTCTGCTCAATAATCGAAGACCGATACAATCCCGAAATGCGAAAAATGGAGCGTGCGCTGGTATTGCAAATATTGGATTCAATTTGGAAAGATCATCTGCTCGTGATGGATCACTTGCGATCAAGTATCGGGTTGCGGGGATACGCACAAGAAGACCCAAAAGTTGCCTACAAACGAGACGGAATGAAACTGTTCGGCGACATGTGGGAATCAATCTACGCAAGAGTTACCGACCTAATCTTCAAAGTAGAAGAGTTAGATACCGGTTTCATCGATTCTGTTTGGGCAGACGCGACCGCAGAACACCGCGAAGTAGAAGCGAACGAAGTAATGCACGACGTACAACAAGGACAAAACAAAGCTATCAACGATATAAAATCCGCCGAAAACGCAGGCTCAGAATCAAAAAAATCAGAACCAATCAGAAACCGAACTCCAAGAGTCGGACGCAACGATCCCTGCCCATGCGGAAGCGGAAAAAAATATAAAAATTGTCACGGCAAAGAAACATAAAAAAGCAAATAAACAACCATATAACTTCTACATCAAATTCGGTGTTGTTGGTTTTTTGGTGAGTTATTGCGGCGGTAGATATTGCCCTTTGAACGATGTCATGATGAGGACAAAATCTACCGCCTTTTTTTGCCAAGTCAGTTTTTATATTTGCCAAAAAACGGTCATTTTTTTATGTGCTTACAATTGTGCTTGATCTTTCGTAGCCTAGATTTTTTAGCACTTCCAGTATTTCTGAACAAGTTGGAAACATTCTGCCGCTGCTTCGTTTGTATTCGTTTAGTGCGTTCATAAATTCGATTTCTTCTTTGGAGTAATCGCGTTCGCAAGTTGACGGATCAATTTGGCGGCGGCGCGGCGGTCTTTTTGGTATGTTGGCTTTTGTGTTATGTTCCTTCGTGTTTTTTGCACTGTTTGAGTTACGTTTCCTTGATATAGCGTCAAACTCTTCTAATGTTGCCAACTCATCATTATGGAACGGCGTGTCGTTGTCCAAATCATCATCGGGAACCACGTCAACATTCACGTATGTATCGTTGTCGATATTCAAAAAATCGTCATTGGATTTTGAGTTGGAGTTTCGACCGGATTGATTCCGTTTTATGTGACGGGGCCATGTAACGTATGAACGTTTGTCACCGGACGGTTTCTTCGCCTGCGCCGGAACAACCCGCGAACTCAACACAGTCGATTCAACCGATAAAATCGAATCAGCAATCACAGCCGGAGAATCTGTTTTACTTTCTTTTTTATCTTTGTGTTTTCGTTTTGTTTTTGTCGCTTTGGTGGTATCCTTGCGGCGTTTTTTTCGCTTTGGAGTCGTCGGCGATGCTAATTTGACATGCGGCGCGCGAGGCGAAAATGGTTGAATTGTGTCAATCGAGTTGACAACAGAAAGAGCGGAAGGGGGGGGGATTGTTTTCATAATTTCTCCTTACATTTCAAGGTTTCCTGTCAATTATTGGAGACGGGGGGAAAATTGGGGGGGGATTGGAAAATTTAATCGGACAACATTTCTGTACAAAAATACCGCCCGATACAATTGAGGATTCCTTTCGACGCACTGTACATTTTTGACTCGCAATAAAAATACAATTGATCTCAAAAATCCTAATTTGCAAAGTCGGACGAAATGTTGGTAAATTTTAACGATCAAGAAAAATTTACGGATTTAATAAAATTTCCGGTTATAACGAAAAGCAATCCGCGCGGTGATGTTTTACCCGACTTGAACGCGGGCATCACCTCATCGTTGTACCACTCAATTTTTTTGAGAATACGAAATAGGCGAAAAATACAAAATAAACGAAAAGAGCCAATAGCAAAATTTCGTTTGTTTTTTTGTTGCGTTAATGAGTCAACTTGTTGT
>JAISQS010000111.1 GCA_031274045.1 Planctomycetaceae bacterium
AAAAGAACTAAAAGAGTTGACAGAAATCTACAAGCTCTTGAAAAACACCGGATACGGAGCCGGAAGTTTCTACGAAACAATGGGGCAATAATGGGGCAAATGGGGCACCAATGGGGCATTTTTCATAAGAATGTTTGTGTCGGCATCGTAAGATAGGCGACCATTTAGCCGAGTTTTTTTGGTGAATCGCGTTGGCGGTGGGCGACGTTAAGGCGGTTTACGTTTTGTTGGTTTACGTCTTATTGGTGCGTCTTCGTTATTCGTTGCGCTAATTGCAACCAACAAATTTCCGCCGCGCGGCAATTTTGCAAACGCCCAAGCACGCGCCCAATCACACCGATTGCAGGCGTGATCAATTCACCTAACATTTAGCTGACATCTAATTCTGGTTTGTCGTTTTTATCGATTAGGTTTGGGGCGTTGACTTCTTCGGGCGGGCGATTCAATGGTCCGTGGATGAAATGGAATGATTTATTTTTACCGGCTTTTTTTGCTGCGTGCAATGTTTTGTCGAGGCATTGGAAAATTTCGGTTGGCGTTTGTGTTCCTAGTGCTTCCGCTATTGCACAGGTGATTTGCAAATTTAGTTCTTTATTGCCGTTGTCGTATTTGAATTTAGTTTTTTCGCAATATTGCCTGATGCGTTCAATTTCGGTAATAGTTTTTTGCAACCCGATATTTTGAGTCACAATCAGATAACAATTCCCGCAATAAATACCGACCAGATCAGATTTGTCAAACTTCCCTTCCAACGAGTTCCCGAAACGTTTTAGAATTTTGTCGGCGACATTTATTCCATGCTCGTCGTTTACGTCGCCAAACCGCACGAAGTCCAACAACGCAAAAGCGAATTGTCTGGTCTGATGCCGCTTTTGCTGCCACCACGTGTGAATCGCAACCTCAAGACCAATACGACTCCTGATTCCTAAATGTTCGTCAACGAATAGTTGTTGCGGGATGTTGTCTACGCGGTTTTCGTAGAAGACGATATTGACGTAAGTTTTATCTTGCAGATCGCGTAATTTGTGCCTCGCAACCCGCAAACTTGCCAACTCCCTCAATAACCTGTTCGCAGCTTCTTCAGGTGAACTCGTTTGCACAATTAAATCGAGGTTGTTCAAAGTGGTTTCGATTTGTGCGGACTGTTCCATGTTGGCGTAATCGATATCCTCCGCCAAATAACGCAACTCGCCAAACTCATCAAGCCGCTTCAACATCTGTTGAGTTATGCTTGCTTGCGTTTCAAGATAATTTCGGCAATCGTCTTGTAGTTCCGAAACGAATTGTTTTATGTCGTTCATGTCTGCCGTGCCGCGCGTTTGACGAATCCGCCAATCAAGCTCAGCCGCAAACCGACCACTCTTCATCATCACTGTATTAAGACGTAATAAAGAAGTCTCAACTTGCTTATCATTGACAAGCCACGACTCCGTCGTCTGCTCATTCAACAACGACGCAACATCCTCATCAAAAACTTCCTGCTCCGGCATCAAGAACGATAAATCATCAGAATCAACCTCCAACAAATCACCAATATCCACTGCCGCAAATTTCTCCATAATTTGCTCAAGATCATCGGTCATTACCGCCTGCTCTTGAGAAATCTCTTCCAAATGAACGGTTTGATATTCTTTGGGGCGTGCATAGATAAATTGAAGAAACGGAACATACGGCAAAAAACGACCAATATACCGCTCACGCAAATAGTCCACCGTATCAGGCGAAATAATCATCTTCCGAATAAGACCCAACGTCTCACTACGACTCGGATGACCCCTCTGAACAAGAAGAGCTGTATTGTAACCAATAACAATACAAATTATCGCGTTCGTAATAATTATCAAGAATAGTAACATAAAAAATATACATTGCTGGATAGTGTGACACCCAAATCAACAAAACCAAACCGACATATTTTAGTACGAAAAAAGAAAAGTTGAAGTGTGCCGAGATAACCCAAAAGGAAGAGAAGCAATGAATATTTTTTTGAGCGATACGGAACAGACGAAAAAAGCGAAACAAACGAAATTTTACCATCAACTCTTTTCGTTTATTTTGTATTTTTCGTATGTTTTGTATTCTCAAAAAAACTTGTGTGGTACAACTGGGGCAAGCCCCCGTCGCTAACAAAACTTGTGTGGTATAACGAGGGCGTTGCCTTACGCTATGATGTTTGACCATTTCAGGGTCATGATAAATCGGAAGTTTACCGTCAAATGTAACCCCCAACAAAAAACGAAATAATCAGTAAAATTACACACTAAATATGCAAAGCGGGCAGAGTACGAGTTGTGGAATTTTATTCAAGTTTGACGGGGATTTTTACTTTTTTATTTTTTCGCAAAACTTCCAACGTTACCGTATCACCCGGTTTATGCTCATCAATAACCGCCGTGAAATCATCCACTTGCTCAATCTTACTCCCATCAACCGCAACAATAATATCCGCCGTCGAATAATCAACACGCGTCCGCTCATACATACCATACCGCTCAACAATAACACTCGCACCGCGCAACCCCGCCTTAAACGCCGCACCATCCTGAACCAACTTTATCAACATCAAACCCTTCAAACCACTCTGATCTATCTTGCGCACAGTATCAATACCAATATCACCACGCTTGACTTCGCCATTCTTGATCAGTTGCGGTACTATTCTGGCGACTGTATTTGATGGAATTGCAAATCCGACTCCATTGCTGCCGCCAGACCTGCTCGCTATTGCCGTATTGATACCGATCATGCGACCCTTCGTGTCAAGAAGCAGACCGCCGGAATTACCCGGATTGATTGCCGCGTCAATTTGGATAATGCCTTTAATCGAACGCGATGGAAGACTGCCCGGTATTGTACGATTTAAACTCGATATCAAACCACCCGTAAGAGTCCGCTCAAGCCCAAACGGATTACCTATCGCAAATATTTTTTGACCAACCAGCAACTTCGATGAATCACCAAATTGAACCGGAAAAAGAGCGTTCTTTGGTGCAGCTATCTTAATAACAGCAATATCAGTAACAGGATCCTCTCCGATTACGGTTGCAAGCAACGATTCCCCATTAAACAAAGTCACAAAAATTACATCCGCCTGACTGATAACGTGTGCGTTGGTGACAATGTAACCGCGTTGATCAATTATTACTCCGCTCCCCGCGCCGGGTTCTTCCAATTCTCCAAAAAAAGAATTACGAACAGTTCGGGTATCGATATTGACTACGCTCTTATTGCACTTTTCGTAAAGTTGAATCGTGCTGCGTTCCTCCGGCAACAACTCCGAAAATCGTTCCGCAAATATCGGATTCTCTTCCGCATTGACCGCGCCGGCAGAATTCGCCGGATTCGCGGGAGCTGTAGGATTTGCAGGGTTTGCGGGTGCTGTTGGAGTTGCGGGGACAGACATTGTCGGCTGCGCATACGTTATCATCAAAACAGCCAACCCAACAAAACAAACTCCAACAACCATCAAAATATATCTTCCAATTCTCATCTTCAAAAAACCTCCTCTCAAAAAATATTCTTTCAATCTTATGTACCAAACATACCAAAACCAACAACCGCACCAGCTCCGATATGTACTACCAAGTCCGCTAATTTTAATTCGTGGAAATTATTCACAGGAAGTTAATGGAAAAATATTGTCAACAGATTTTACAGATTTATACAGGTTAGTTTTTTTATTATTAAAATCTGTGTAATATATCAGCGAAATATCCGTCTTTAACTCAACCTTATTTTTACCCGATTTTTCCTCAACAAAACAACATTAGTAGCCATTGTAGTAAAGTTAGTTTTTAGTTTTTAGTTTTTAGTTTTTAGTTTTTAGCTTTTAGCTTTTAGTGCATTGACACTAAAAACTAAAAACTCACTACTAAAAACTAACTAAAATTGACAATAAAAAATTTCAACCTTATTACCTTATTATTTCCAATCCGTTTTATGTTTTCGCGTTATTACATTCCGCTAGGAATGTATCGCTCGGTAGAACAATTCACAATTCACAATTTGATTACATTCCGCTAGGAATGTAACGCTCGGTAGAAATCCGAGTCTTCGCATTCCGTAGGAATGCAACCCCGTGACTTGCCCAGTGGTGGCATTCCTACGGAATGCTCGTGTGTGGGAACATCATTTTCTACCGAGCGATGCAAACCTACGGCTTGCAAAACTATGATATTACATGGCTACTAAGGTTTGTTTTTATCAGGTTGTAAATAAGGTTTGTTTTTTCTACAGCGTTGAAGTATTTCACTGATATATTACAAATCTGTTAAAATATGTGTAATTTGTTGTTGGCAATATTTGCAAACTTTGCATGAAAAATATTCTTCCATTACCTTCCCCTACCTTCCAGTGAAAAATCAACTTTATACTAGTCTCATTAACGATGGCTCAATTGCAAGCAGTTTTAAACACCGGCTCAACTGCAAGCAGTTTTAAACACCGCCCGCGACGGAAGGGCAATATTATAACGTTCCGTCTGCATAATTCTATACTCATTACAAACGAGCTTACTTTGCCCCACAAACGGAAAATAATTTTTTTAACGCGAAACACGCCAAAAAACGAAATTCGCGAAAGTAGTTTTTCGTGTTTATTCGTGTTTTTTAGTGTTTATTAAAATTTAGGTAATATACTTTTTACACTTGAAAATTCCCTTCACTATCGCAATCCAAATGATATTGTTACCGGCAATGAGTCTTTGCCAATTCGTAACTGGTGACCAACTTCCCCATCCCTTAATAACCA
>JAISQS010000156.1 GCA_031274045.1 Planctomycetaceae bacterium
TTGTTATTAAGGGAGGGGAAATTGGTTACCTGTTGCGAATCGATTAAGACTCAATATTGGTTGTACAAATTTTCAATGTAAATTTATAAAAGAGGAAATTTCAAGTGTAAAAAGTATAAAAATCCTGTCTGTATATGTCTCTTATTCACAAGAACAGTGTCTTTGGAATTTGTGTGGTTTTGGTTGTGTTGTGAGTTGGAATTGACAAGTTGATTAAAGTTGGGATAATCTGCGAGTCGTTTTTTGATATGGGCAAATTTTTTTGAGTAGTGTGCTGTATTGAGTTGATACAGTTGCAAAGTATTTGCCTGAAAATAAACCATAACAAATTAAAATTAGATTCTAAAAATATTCTATGGACTTAACCCCGCGTCAAATCGTAGTAGAACTTGATAAATATATCGTTGGACAAAACGAAGCTAAACGGTCTGTGGCAGTTGCAATCCGCAACCGTTGGCGGCGACAGCGAGTAGACGATTCAATCAAACAAGAAATATCACCCAAAAATATAATGATGATAGGTCCAACCGGTGTCGGTAAAACCGAAATCGCGCGCCGCCTCGCGACGTTGACCGGCGCGCCGTTCATCAAAGTTGAAGCGACCAAATATACCGAAGTCGGCTATTACGGACGCGATGTCGAAAGCATGGTGCGTGAACTCGTTGAAAACTCACTCGCAATTGTCCGCTCTACCGAACGCGAAAAAGTTCACTCCGAAGCCGTCAAAAGAGCAAACGAACGATTGCTCGATCTCTTGTTGTCGCCCGCGCCCGGCACAAACAAAAATGACACCGACTCCGACGACGACACAAACACAACTTCCGATGCCAAATTGATCAAAACTCTAAAACACGAACGTAACCGCGAAAAAATCCGAAAAATGCTCGAAGATGGTTTGATGGAAGACCGCACCGTGAGCATCGTGTCCGAAACAAAAACGATCCCAATGGTAATGGGTAACTTGCCCGGAATGGAATCAATGGAAATCGACTTTCAGGAAATGTTCGAAAAAATTGCCCCGAAAAGCAGGACAAAACATGAATTGACAGTGAAAGAAGCACGCGAATTTTTGATCGATCAAGAAAGCGAACAACTGATCAATAAAGAGAAAGTTCAAGCCAGCGCAGTCGAATTGGCGGAAAACTTGGGGATAATTTTTATTGACGAAATTGACAAAATCGTAGCAAGCGAAAAACAACACGGTGCCGACGTTTCACGTCAAGGAGTCCAACGCGATCTGTTGCCGATAGTCGAAGGAACAACAGTGCAAACGAAATACGGATACGTTAAAACTGATCACATCTTATTTATTGCCGCAGGTGCATTTCATAGAGCAAAACCAAGTGATTTGATGCCGGAATTACAAGGGCGATTTCCGATTCGTGTTGAGTTGAATGATTTGAAGAAGGAAGATTTTGTACGAATATTGACGGAGCCGAATTCCGCCTTGACCAAGCAGTACCAAGCTTTAATGCGGACGGAAAATGTTGAGTTAATTTTTGAGCCGGACAGTATTGAGGCTTTGGCGGAATACGCATACGCAATAAATCAAAAAATGCAAAATATCGGCGCAAGAAGACTATATACTATTATGGAATTGTTGTTGGAAGAATTAAGTTTTGAAGCACCCGAAAAGCAAGGGAGCAAATTAACAATCGACGCGCCGTATGTAAAACAACGAATCGAAAAAGTAAGCAAAGATGAAGATTTGAGCAAATTCATCTTATAATTTTTTTGCGGCGACCGCGTAGTACCAAGTTCTCTAATTTTCATTGCGTAATTTTGGGGAATAATTCACAGGAAGGGAAGGTAATGTAAGAGTGGATGTAGTTCCGTTGCGGATAGCGGCTAACTTGAACCCTGACAACCCGAAATTATACATTTATCAGCATACAATCTTTTTTATTTTACAATCTTTTTGATTTATGAAATCTATTCGTACACGTTTTGCGCCTAGTCCGACAGGTTATCTTCATATTGGCGGAGTTCGTACTGCGCTTTTTTGTTGGCTTTTTGCAAGGAAACATGGCGGTCAATTCATTCTCCGTATTGATGACACCGATCAGCAAAGAAACGTTCAAGAAGCGATTGCTCCTATTTTGCATGGTTTGCGATGGCTTGGGATTGATTGGGATGAGGGACCGGATGTCGGCGGTGTTCATGCGCCTTACTATCAATCGCAAAGATTTGACAAATATCAAGCGGCAGTAGACGAACTGCTTCGGCGTGGTTTTGCGTATCGTGATTTTGCGCGGGCAGATGAAATTCAAGCTGAACGCGACACCGCAATAAACGAGAAACGGACGTTTACGTACAGTCGGCGTTGGATGGCAGAGACCGACGCGGACGCGAAACGCTTCGAATCAGAAGGCAGGCAATGCGTCATAAGATTAAAAATGCCGCGAACCGGCGAGCTTGTAATAGACGATCTGATTCGCGGCAAAGTTACATTCGATTGGGCTGCCGAACAAGACCACATCATACAACGCGCCGACGGCTCGTTCATTTATCATCTTGCCAATATCGTCGATGATGAAGATTACAAAATATCACACGTAATCCGCGCCGAAGAACATCTGTCAAATACACCGCGTCAGATTTTTATGATTCAATCATTGGGTTATGACTTGCCGGAATATGCTCATTTGCCGTTTGTTGCCGAGCCGGGCAGCAAGACGAAATTGAGTAAGCGGAAGTTGGACAAATATCTGAAGAATAAAGATTTTGCCAAAATGGTCGAACACGGTAAGTCAATTGCACAAAAAATCGGAATCGAAACAACTGATGACGGATTCAATCCGGTGATAATTGAATTCTATGAAAAAGTCGGTTATTTGCCGGAAGCGATAGTTAATTATATCGCGTTGGTTGGTTGGGCGTTGGATGACAAGACGGAGTTTTTTTTGATGCAAGATTTGATAGAGAAGTTTTCGCTTGATGGTGTGACGAAGGGTGCGGCTTCTTTTGATCCGCAGAAGTTGATGGCTTTTGAGGAGAAACATTTTTTGACCAAAACGGCGGAGGAGAAGATCAAATATTGCGTACCGTTTCTTGAAGCCGCAAAAATTTTCCCGAATGAGAACAGCGAAATACTTGGCAGTTTGATTGAGGCGGCTGGTGATCGGATAAAGGTTGCGGGTGATATTTTGGGGTTTGCGGATTTCTTTGCGACGGATAACGCGGTCGAGTTTGATGAGGTCGCGTACAAAAAAAGAATAACCGACCCCAAAGATGCCGTAAACTTATTGAGTCAATTTCGTGAACTACTTGATAAAGAAGAAAAATTTGACAGACATTCATTGGAAACTCTAATGCAAAATTTTGTCAATGAAAAGTCAATCAAAATAAACGATATTATCCACGCTCTACGAGTTGCAATAACAGGCAAAAGCATCGGATTAGGAATGTTTGAAACGTTGGAAATTTTAGGCAAAAAACGAGTATTGCAAAGATTGACCCGCATCTGCGATTGATCCGCATCTGCTGATTACGTTTTGACCGCAAAAAACGCCTTGACTTTCTACCGCCTAAAACCGATGCAACCACGCAGCGCGTTCTCGACATTCTTTGTCCAAAATTTTTTCAATATATTAGCGCAACGAAAATCCCGACGAAACAAGAGCGATTCGAAACCTCATCCTCACTGCCACCCCAAATGAAAATGTAAAAAATAAAAAATCACAAAAAACAAGAGACAACTCCAACAAGCATTCCGCCGCCACAAATAAAAACATAGACAGTTCCAAATGACTCAAAAACCATAAAGAGACTGTTAATAGATAGTTAGCAAAAAGATAGGCTGGAACTTCGGTTTAATTTTCCTGATTATTTCGGATTTTGTGGGGGTGTTACATTGTGTCTTTTATTCGCTGTATCAACGCCCTGAAAGTAGAGACGCAATGCATTGCGTCTCTACATTAGCGTAGGGCAACGCCCTACGAAAGAGATTCACGAATACCACTCGGGGCAACGCCCCAATAATATCAACAATAATGGAAGCTTTTAAATGAGTGCGGAGTGCGGAGTGCGGAGTGCGG
>JAISQS010000245.1 GCA_031274045.1 Planctomycetaceae bacterium
CGAAAATCGTTGGCGTTGTTAAAAATGTACGCGAAAGGCGGACAATCCGGCAACTTTCTCGAAGTAATGGCATGTAACGGCGGCTGCATCGGCGGTCCATGCTCTTTGGCAAAATAAAAAAACTATACTTTCGCCCGTCAGAAATATCGTATTTTGTTGAAAAAGAATAGAAGTATAAGAGAGGATTTTCAAGTGTAAAAAGTATAACCTGATCAATTCGGTAAAGGTTTCGAGTTGCTTGTTGTTGCCTTAACACGTACCGGATATTTTGACACGTATCCTTTTTCTGCAACCAGCAAAGTAACAATTTGATCGTAGGCAGAAGCTTCCTTTGGCAAGCGTATCACAATTTTGACATTTATTGTATTACCCGACTGGATATCTAGAGGCAAACGATCAACCACCGCACAATTACAACTAGAACCTGCTCCAACAATGGTAATCAGTTTCGATGTTAAATTAGTTAAACTAAAGACAGCTTCCGAATTTGAATCTGCCTCACATTCACCCAGATCACACACGTGAGGTTCGATATAGATCGTTTTTCCATCCAAGTAAGCAACAAATTGGAAAAAGCCGCCGCACTTCCATGACATTATCGCAACAACAAGAATGGAAACAATAAAAACGATAACCAACACGAGATTTGATTTCGATTTCAATTTATACGATTTCATTTCTTTTTTTTCTACTCCTATACATTCTCCAAAGACCAATAAACGTCAATAACGAACCAAACACAATGAGAAAATAACGCGATCCCCGATATGATTTTCCTCCAAAATCCGGTTCTGGAAATCCAAAATGAGTGAGAGTAAAATTTTCTTTGTCTACCGGAGAAAAATCAATTTTTGTTATTTCCGATATTAATACAGGCATTTTGTCCTTAACAAAAACATTTTCGGAATTATGCGTTCTGGTTCTGTAAACGTAGTAACTGCCACCTTTGGGTGATTCCCGATAGTCAAAGTGTAAATTGTTAAATAAACGAACTTCTTTGCTATCGCGTACTACAACCAGATCTGAGTAAGTCTCCTCAACTCGCCAACATTTGCTTGGATTCAATGTTATTATTCCATCAAATTCCGGTAATACACCGGGCGCATACTTCAACAGTTCCTCTGGAAAAGCCCAATGAAACTCTAGGTCTACGAAAGACGGCTGTAATTTATTGGGAGTGATATTTTTTATGATAAATTTTTCGTCGTCAAGCAACTGCCACAACGGCACTCCTAGTAAAGAGTATGCCCCTTTCAAACAACCTGCGACATCGGATAAACTATCGGTAGTAATTGGGTTGTTTTTTGACGCATCCCATTTCTCAACTTTATCTATCAGCCACCTCTCTCCATTTTGCTCTAGCGTATCCTTGAGAACAAAATAGTAAGATGAATTTGTACAAAAAACTTTATAACGTTTGAAAGTATTACCCTCACGCGGTACCCATGCTTCCGTCATCAAACTATTGCCACGTACCTGAAAATTAAATCTCCAACGTTGCAAAGGTTCTTTCATCCCCTCAATTCCTTCGCTGCGCGATTGATATTCGCCAGAACATGTTTCTACGGTTTTTGCAAGTAACTTCCAACCCTCAATTGCTTCACTTTTGCGGAACAAGTTCTCTCCCTGCGCGTCCGCAAACACGAAATTTATCTCATCCAAATTTACTCTCAGCACAACACCAAAAACAAACAACAAAACAAACAAATACCTGATACCACGCATAAAAAATACCCCTCAAAGTGAGAAAAGCTTTCGCCTTCAATTCTAACAAAACGTGTTCTGACCCGACAGACAATAGTAATTTTATTATCACACTTTTTGACTCTCCTATATGGTCAGCTAAAACGACAGACAAAAGAATCATACGATAAATTATTACCCACACAGCCCAAAAAACTGATCAACTTTATTCAAAACAATTCATAACTGGTTACCAATCCCTCAAAATAATTAACGAACTAACGAAGTCCCCTCCACACTACACATCCATATCAACTTATTCATTACGGATAAAGTTTACGCTCAAATTTGAGGCAAATTGAATCCGGTACAATGGTATACTTTGCCCTTCTGACGATTCGAAATTTAAACTTCACTGGAACTCACAATAAGGGAATAAGGTCGTGTATCGGGGGGCTTCGTAGTTATTAAAGGTGAGGAAATTGGTTACCAATTGCGGATCAGCTTCACAATACTCTTTTACTATATCACGCTAACGTGCCAATATGGAAGAATAAAAGAGCCAATTTCTATTTTTACAACGACTTTTGTGGAATTAGCGGCAACCACACAAACTGACGATAATGTTGCGGTAGTAGCAATCACACAATGTGTTAGGAGCTACCCAAAGATTACACTTTCCGACACAACTTGGATGCGCACAGTTGAAGTTGACTTCACACACCCACAAAGGAAGCTCAGTACCTCCATTATCTTCGCCTGTCTGAGCAACAACGGGATTACTCATCAAAACCATCAGTCCCAAAAGTAACAACCACATCCCCGTCACCACAAGTACTTTATTACATACATCGTACATTGTATTTTCTCCTATGTTAAATATTATGTTGGAATCACAGATTCACAACTTTTCTGACAACGCCTTCGTCTAGTTCCAGCGCAATCGGCACCGTAGCCGACCAAAAAACATCACTGCCTAAACGATAACTTTTTCTACACTCATCAACTTCTTTCAAACGTATCGGAGACCTACCCGATATATCCAAATATACCACTCGATTATTCCAACGAACGATAGTATCAGGCAAATTCCCACCGACCAGCGACTCGCATTTGGAACAACCCGAACGAACCAACATTACTGTCCAACTTCCGTGCATCAGACTGTGCCCGTTGGTAATGTAATCACGCAAAGGAAACACCCTACCGATCCACTCGGTTGGATACAATTCGACAACACCTGTTTCATACACATGTCCAACTTCGGTCAAACGATAATGTGTCTTTGAAACAATTACGCCATAAACTAGAACACCAACAATAACGGTCACTCCTATGTACGAAACAAGGTACACACAAAACTTTTTACGATCACGGCTATCTGACCTCGTAAAAAAATTAGTGGAGTGTCCAAAACAAATCAAAACCGTCACGATCACTACATCGAAAAGCAAGGTCAACTTTGGTGGAACATCTATCATCCCAAAACAACCGCACGATGCCTCTCTCACGAGTACTTTGTAAAACGAAACGAAGGCAAACACCGAAAAAAGCCCAATCGTCGCAAATCTCGTCGGTCTCGGCAACATCCCGAAAATCAACCAGATGCCAAACGAAAGCTCAAATTCTACGATGAAAGTATTGAACCACCTGGCATGAAGCAAGCCTTCTCCAAAAACTGAAACATTCGCAAGTTGATGTGCTTTCAGACTCGCCGCGACAAATAAAACCGTTGCAACAAACAATCTGACAAACAGCCAACGTAAATTTTGCTTCGTTGTTGACTCAACATCTGACGAACTCAGGCGTGACATGTTTTTATTCATAATTTTATCAAGCAACAAGCAACCCATACGCAAAACAATACCAGAGAGGATACGCCCCGCACAGTCTATTGGCGGTTCGTGTTTTCGTATCAACCACATGAAAACTCGAACACCACAAAAACTAAAGCAACTTTTTCCAACCACCAAAGAAAAATCTTATGAAACTCAAACGCAGCAATCAAAACCTCACCCCAACAGTCAAAGAACATTCCACACATGATATTCGGAATGGCTAGCGATCAATAAAACGTCAACTCTAAAACACAATGCAAAAAAATCACGTCACAACCGTCTGACTAAACCCAAGTGAGTCGGAGCAGTATGACACGGATTCAACAAGTGAATAGGGGGGGGAGAAAATAAAACTTTCACTACGGTTATCACGTGGAAGATGTAAATTGAATAACCGATTCTTGCAATAGGTCACATGTTCTAGGAAGATATGAAATGATTGTCTGCTTAATTGGGAAACTGCTGAAACAAAAAACGTTGATCGCCGTAACTTCGGGATGCATTTTGCACCTTTTTTTAAAGGTAAAAAATATCTTGTCCCCAATCGATATTGCTACCGTGCAAATGATGACTGCCGTTTCTTGAACCCGCTCCGATATATTGAAACGATAATTGTCAAGATACGTTTTTTGAGAGAGTGCGAAAGTTACAACAAAAAACGCTCTACAGACATTTCTGCTGGCTGCTGCTTACGCGACTGCTGCGGTGATCGCCGCCGCCTACTTTGGGCGGACTTTTTTAATTCTTTCAAAATAATCGCTACAATCGTTAAAGTTTTTCGTTTTTACCACCGATTCTGTTTTTTACGTTTGATTGTGTGCGGCTTTTTTTGTGGTCGAAATTTTGCGGTGTTAAATTTTGCGATGTTATTTGTTTGTGCGTTTGAAAGTTTATGATTATTGGCGATAGCAAATTAACTTAATAGACAACGGGTAATAAAAATGTTTTTTACGGTTTTGAAAATTTTGGTTGAATTTTTTATTAGCGTCGTTATTTATTTTCGGGCGTTTGTGTTTGGTGTTCTGTGTTGTATTGTTTGTTTGGTTGGGTTGTTTGGTTGGGTTGCGGGTTTATGTTTTGGAGAGGAATCGTCTGTTTTTTTTGGGCAAGATAATTTTTGTGTAGAAGATTTTTGTGATTCTGCGGATCATAATTTTTTTGCCAAAGAGACTTTTTTGTTGACGGAAGCGATACGTGATGAGTTGCTGATTGATGATGGAATTAGTTGGTCTGATGATGTGAAGTTTGGCGCGCAGGGTCTGCCGAGCGATGTTATTTTGGCACAAGCTTGGCGCGGTCGCGGCGGTTGTTTGTGGGGCAATTTGTACTATTCGGATACCGTACTGAAACCGAAAGATTCCAGTTGGAAAACTAAACCGGACAGTTATGGATTGCAAGTTGGCATAGATGTTTTGACGGATCACGAAGTCTATTCGACCTTCGTATTTAACGTAAATCAATCCAAAACGAAAATCGGTAATCACGCCAAATCAACAATAGATAATTTTCTCTTCGGCTACGGCAAATTGTATCATTGGCAAATAGCACACGCCGCAGCAGGCATGAACATCGGATACGATCAATACAGCATAAACTCACTCGGTCACAAATTCACCGGCAACGGACTCCAAGCACGGCTTGATGGTGAAGTAGGTTTGAGTTTCATTTTTACGAAGTGGGACATAAAACCGTTTTATGGTTTGCAGTACGATTTTGTCTATCACGGCAGACTTGATGCCAAAGACAGCAGCGGCGTGTTTCAAGGAGATTACAACGGTCACAACTTATCACAACTTCTCGGTATTCGTTTTAATTGGAAGCCGATTGCGGGTCTGTTATTGTTTCAATCAAGATTTACGTGGGTTCACGAGTTGCTAAAAAATCCGCAGCCATTCTACTCAAGCCACTTCTCCTC
>JAISQS010000337.1 GCA_031274045.1 Planctomycetaceae bacterium
GGTGAAGGTGATGCGAAGTTTGATATTGGTTCGTACATTTCGATTAAGCGAAATGATGGAGACACCGTGATAGATGAATCGCAAGTCGCGTCGTCGCCGGTTTCAGTTGAACAAACCAATGCCAGTCAAGAAAACGGCTAATATACTTCCGGCGATCATAAAAAAGACAGGTGAGGCGTTAGGCGGGAAGGCATTAGGCAGTGAACATAATACTACTGTCATTTAACCGATTTCATTTTTTGTGGTGTATGAATTTATTGATTTAACGCCCTGAAAGGGCTTCAGCATTAGCACGGGGCATCGCCCCGTGAATTGATGATAATGAAATTTTAGCCCTGTAAGGGCGAAAGCAATGAAGCGTCTAACGGCTTGCGCCCTACAGGGCTGGATTATATTGCGATTCCGATTCACGGGGCGATGCCCCGTGCTAATGCTTGTCGCCCCTTCGGGGCTAATAATATGTAAACCGCAATTTAGTTCACTAAATTCATTACCAAAATTTAAATTACAGCAATATTGGGCAGTGAACCTAATAACTCAAGCCTTTCCGCCTCTACGGGGTAAAAACATACATTTATAACCGCCGAAAGTATATATCAGAGAAAATTGGCAACACGGTAGTACAACAAACCTTATTTACAACCTCATTTTCTTACAAAGATAACCTTATTAGCCCGTGAATCTCCAACAAACATAACACCAAACCTTTTTTGACTCGCAGATGACAGATTATCAGGATTTGCGCAGATTTTTTTATAAATGCCTGTTCTTCTTTATCTGCGAATATCTTTAAAATCTGCGCTATCTGCGTGCTAAAAAAACTTAAGGTAAATATTTTTTTATTGTCAATGGCTACTAATGTTGTTTTGTTGGGAAAAATAAGGTTATAAATAAGAGTCGATTAGAGCGGATATTTCGCTGATATATTACGTTTTTTTCAAGAGATTAAAGTTTTGCCAATAACTTTGACGATGATCACGGGTAGTTGGTTCTGCTGTTTTATTTGGCGGCGTGAGTTGCGGCGGAATTTGAACGATCCGTCAATGGATACAGAATAAATATATGGATATGAAGGGGAGCAAGCAATGCAAAAACGTAATTCGGATAAATTAGTAAGAGCAATAAAATCATTTAAGGATGCGCTCGATTACACCAGATCGGCTGAATTTCAAGGATTAGACAGCTCGGTTAAAAGCGTATTACATGCTGCGGTTGTACAGAATTTTAGTTTGACTTTCAATGTCTGTCAAAAAATGTTGCGTTACAAGTTGGCGGACGTTGTTGGTGATAAGGTCGCGAAAATTGATTCGGAGGAATCTTTGTTGCGGCTTGCTGCTGAGGAGAGGTTGATTTCAAATCTTGACAATTGGTTGGAGTATCTTGAATGTGAATATCTCACGCAGACGAGCAACAGCACAGTGAGAACATTTGAGAAAGCCGCATCCTTTTTGCAAGATGCCAACGAGATATTATCAACTTGCCCAAACAGAATCAACAACGAAAGACGACGCGCTGCATAATGCCGCCCTGCGGCAATTAAAAATTTTTACAACACGAAATAGACAGAAAAACGAAACATCACGAAGGAGGCGAAGAAAAATTTTTTCGCATGTTTCGTTTTTTTTGTTTATTTCGTGTTTCAAAATTGACTCTTTTGTGTTCGACTTGATCTGTAAAAAAACACTGATTATTTCGGATTTTGTAGAGGCGCGATGCCTTGCGTCTCTACAAAATCCGAAATAATCAGAAAAACTATCTGTATAAATCTGTTGACAATATTCTTCTTCAATTACCTTTCCTTACCTTACCTTACCTTCATGTGAATTATTTTTTAAAAAATACTTTGTACTATGCTTCTATTACGGACAGGGCGATTTCTACTCTTCCGAAAGGTGCGCTGACTTGTATTCCGCTTACTCGTTTTTTGACGGCGGCAACCATTTCGCGGGCTACATCGATACCGACGTTGAGTTGTGCTTCTTTTGACTGGCTTGACACGGATTTCATGCGGTTCATTGTGTCGTCCGGTACGATTACGCCCGGTACTTCGTTTTGCATAAATTCTGCGTTGCGGTAACTTGTCAGTGGCCAAATTCCCGCCAATATCGGAATCGGACAATCACCAATTGCATCCAAAAAACGTAACAGCGCACTTACATCAAAAACGGGTTGTGTGATTGCGAAATTTGCGCCTGCGTCTATTTTCATTTTGAATCGATCTATTTCACGCTTTTGATCAAGCGAAGTCGGATCGACACCGACTCCTATCACTGCGTCTGTTGTCGGTACAATTGCCTGACCGCCAAGATCAACACCGCGATTAAGACGTTTTTGAACGCGGCAAATTCCAATCGAATCCGTATCAAAAACGCCGGTGGCATTCGGGTACGCGCCCAACTTCGGCGGATCACCGGTTATGAAAAGCAGATTATTTATGCCCAACGCCGCACAACCAAGCAGGTCAGCTTGCATCCCGATAAGATTCTTATCACGACAACAAAAATGCAATATCGGCTCAATACTTGCCTCCCGCAAAATTCGATACGCGACAGCTATTGAAGAGACGCGTGAACTTGCCCGCGGACCATCCGGCAAGTTAATAGCGTCTATTCCGTACCGATGTAATTTCTTGCTGTTCTCAATAATTTTTGACATATCGTATCCTCGCGGCGGCACAAGTTCCACGCTCGTTGTCCACGCACCGTGCGCGAGTTTCCACGCAAATCGTGATCGATCCTGAAGCGGCGATTCCGGTTTTTCTTCCACTGTCGGTTCCGTGATATGCAATACGGATTGTGTTGATCGCGCCTTCTCAAGCGGCTTAATCATACGCGCAATTTCACGAATATGATCCGGCGAAATCCCACAACATCCGCCAACCGCCGCCACTCCAAGACCAGCCATTCGCATCGCATAAGTTGCAACATACTCCGGCGACGAAAAGTAAATTTGGCGACCATCGAATTTTTTTGGAATACCCGCGTTGGGTTGCACAACAAGAGGCAAAGGATTTATTTTCATCACTTGCTCAGCCGCATACAAAAGCCCATCAGGTCCCGAACCACAATTCAAACCCACCGCAATCGGACTCGCAACACCAGAAGAAAACGGCGCAAAAAGATGCGAAATCGATTCGCCCGTCGCCGATTCATCACCGGAAACAATCGCACAAGAAAGCACAAATGGTATCTCAGAACGTTTGAGCATTGCCTTCGCACAACGAATCATCGCGTCACGAGACAATTGAGTCTCAAAAATGATAAAATCAACTCCGCCTTCCCAAAGCGGATCAACTTGCTCAATAATAAAATTCACTATCTCATCATCCGAATAACCCGTCGTCGGAAATTGACCAACCGAACCCGCAACAAATACCTCGCCGCTATCACCCGCAACCTCACGAGCAAGCCGCGCAGCAACACAATTGATATCGGATAACTTGCCGGCAAAACCATACTTCTCCAACAAAAAACGATTCGCCCCAAAAGAATTAGTCGTCAAAACATCCGCACCAGCCTCTCGATACGAACCCAATATACCGCTAATCAATTTCGGCTCCGATAAATTCAACTCCTCAAAACAACGATTAGTAAAAATATGATGACGATAAATCTCCGTACCCATCGCACCATCAAAAACAAGAATACGACTATTTAACGTTTCAATAAATGCACTCGGATTATTTTTTGACATAATTTTATTTTATATTTCTGAAATTAAATTGAAAAAAATGTAGCCGTCAACCCAAACAACTACAACAAACATTCTCTAATTGTTCACGC
>JAISQS010000440.1 GCA_031274045.1 Planctomycetaceae bacterium
GGTTGCTCACTTCCTTTACGTTCATTGTCACCAATTGTTGAAAGTCAAAAAACGATCACCTGTTGTCATCAAAAAAATCGTTAGAACATTACCCCACAAAATCCGAAATAATCAGAAAAAGTATACCATTGGGCAAGTCACAGGGTTGCATTCCTACGGAATGCGAAGATTCGGCTGAGGATTCATCTTCTACCGAGCGATATATTCCTAACGGAATGTAATAACGCGAAAAAAATAGAACGGATTGGAAATAACAAGGTAATAAGGTTTGTTATCTGGGGTAATACAATGGCTACTAAGGTTGTTGTGTAAGAAAATAAGGTTGATTTGAGATCAAAAACCATAAAACTATACTTGAAAGGAAAGGACAAAATATGACTGAAAAAGAATATATCAAAGATCGGGTTACCGCTGTAATTCCTGTTTATAACGAAGAGTGTTTTTTGAGACAGACACTCGAATCAGCCGTCAATCAGGTGGATTGTGTGATTATCGGTGATAACGCTTCCACTGATGGGACTGAAGCAATTTGCCGAGAGTTTGCAGAAAAATATTCGCACATTAAATACTTTCGCCAAGAAAAAAATCTCGGTAGTACTCGGAACATTGTGTGTTGTTATCAGCTCGTAGAAACAGAATATGTCTTTCATATCGGTGGTCATGATTTGATTCCGCCGAATTATGTTGCTGCACTCAAGGAAACTTTACAAGCCAATTCTGACGCTATTTGTGCTTATGCAGATGTGCAAATAATAGATCGGGATGGAAAAAATCTTATGCGTGAGGAATTTAATAATCCTGATTGTAAGAATATTCGAGCGAAAATGATGGCACCTTATTTGGTAAACCCGGAACCTTTGGTTCGTGCCGTACAAGTGGTTCTTCGTAACAATTGCAATAGTATGCTCTGGGGGATATTCCGATCACGTGAAGTCGTTGACGAGGCAGTACACATTAGTCCCGCATTGATAGTGCCTGATACAGTTTGTATGTTTCTTTTATTATTGAGGGGAAAATTTATCCATTGTCCTCATACTGAATTTATATCGCGGGATGTACATCAATTTCTCGCTACAGGCCCATCAGGAAACTATCTGGAAAGAGTTACGGGGCAAAAGGGAATCAAATTTGATGGTAAGCCGGTGGTTGATCACATCATGGCAAAATTTCGCGAAACAAAAATTGTTGCTTCTGATCCGAAACTGAAAAAAGAACTTTACCGAAAACTGACTCGTTATTTTTTAAAAGCGTATGGTTATAGCGATGATTTTTTATTGGATTCCTGCTGGTCGGTCAAAAGAGTAATTTTTAATCTACTGCTTATTTTGTACCGATTTTATCCCTTGAAATTTTGTTACCGATTACTCAAATCGGCAATTGTTCCGGGCTACGCAGAAAAATGGAGAAAAAATGAATTAGATAAAAATGAATCAGAACCAACATCTTTCCAAATATGAAAATTACTGATGGTCGAGTGCAAGCATTCGCAGGATATCAAATGACAATTACAAACAAAAAAAATGTCTCGCGAATGTTTGCACTCGACCTATATCTGTATTCGTACTAGTATCTGTAGTTGCCCGGCTGTCTGAATAGCGGCGACAAAGGACCTGATGGTTCGCCGTCGTTGAAGTCGAGCCACCATCTTGCGTGGTCGTATTTCAAAGTGACTTGTCTCCAACCTAACGGAGCTTGCGGGTAAGGATAGAACGGACCGATATATGGCCACGCTTGTACCGAATATGATCTTGGATAGCTGACGGCGGCGTAGTTTGGATATGCCGCGTATGATGGCCACGCGTAGTTTGGCAGATTTGGACGGTTGTATGCGCTTGGCATTCCGTTTGGAGTTCCGCCGTAGTATGGCGGTTGACTATAATTTGGAGCGGCGTAACCGTAAGGATTAGCTGCGTAGGAATTTGCCGGTGCGTAATTCGGAACGGCGGTTCGTGCCGCACTCGGATCAGCGTAAAGCGGAAGCGGTGCCGCTACCGCAGGACGAACCGGCGAACGATTTATCGTTGCGCTATCTGATTCCGCGTAATATGCATCAGCAACATTTGACCTGGTTCCGGTAAATCTAGCCGCATCTGTATTCTCAATGTCATTATCCGTTGTCGGACTTGTGAGAGAAGGAGGTAGAACATCTGAGTAATTAGGCTCTCTGACATTCATTGCCAACAAAGGCGCAGGTATTCTTGCCGGTGCAGTAACTGCGTTCGATTCGCTGGGAGTGTAACGGCTGGCTGTCGGCGGCGCGGGAGCGGCATTGTCGGGACTCGGCGCGCTCAATGTTGCCAATGCACCAAGACCCGCAGGCGGTTCTCGTCTCGGTGCCGGAGGTAGACTTGGTGTGTTCGGATTTGGCGGAATGAATGTTGTGCCGCGCTCGCCGGTTTGAAGTCTGTTATCAACATTATTGACAACAACACCATCTATATTACGGACATATTCGCCAACATCACGTATCATCGCTTCAGAAGCGACCATACCATGAAGCTCAACCCTACCATTGCGATACGATATAATTATATCGTAACCCGGGAAACGACTTCCCAAACTATCAGCAATTCTATTAGCATTGATCTGATTGTTATTCATCGGATTCTGCGCCAATCCAACCACCGTAAACATTGGCAGTATAGCCAAAAATATGGCAAAACCCAGCGTAATTGTTATAAGTCGCATTGTGCCTTTCCTCCCTGAAATTCATCCGAGGTTAAATTCCCTTATAATCCGCCCGACGCAAAAAAACTCTCCGCGCCGCAGCAAAACAACCCAAAAAATATCACAGCCAACTCAACCCAAACCAAAACGCAATCCAAGCAATTTGGAAATAAATCAAATCAACCGCAAAACAAAAATCCACATAACCAATAGCACAACTGCAAAAAAAATATTTGCACTACCAGCTATTGACGTGGTATCGACAATCCATTTTAGAAAACTTAATGAAAGAGAAATGGAAACTGACGATAAAAGGAAATAGATTTGGAAAAAATGTTGGAGTTTAACGCATAGACGGATTGTACCAATAATACAACCGATAAACTTTACCTAATCTGCGTAACAAGAAAACCCAAATTCCGAACATTCAATCAGGAATTTTTCACAGGAAGTTAAAGGATTGTAATGGGGTTTTTTGAATATTCTTCCTGATTATTTCGTTTTTTGTGGGGCATTTACATCGTGCCTTTTATCAAGCACTGTATCAATGCAATGTATCAACGCCCTGAAAGGGCAAAATATCATAGCGTAGGGCAACGCCCTACGATAATTGATTATAAATACCTTCGCCCCAACGGGGCAACAATATCAGACCAAGCGGAA
>JAISQS010000564.1 GCA_031274045.1 Planctomycetaceae bacterium
AAAACGTAACGACTGCTTTTGTCCCCGCTTCCTGATTGGCAAGATCAGTTTTTTTCGGATAAATATAGGCAGACTCGCCATTCAGATAAGCAACCATTATCCCAACACTGCCAAAACAAAGCAACACAATAACCATCGCTGTGAGAAAAAAAGCAACACCACCCAACACAATAACAAAAATTCTTTTACTATTACTCACAAAACAACTCCGTTTCCGCATTAGAAAGTGGAATAAATAAAAAGACTTTTTCAAATATCATCACAAGATAGTACCTCTTTTGAACACAAACTACCAAAACACACGGTTGTACATCTCAATAATCACATGTACCTTTGTCAAGTAACCGTTCTCAATGGTAAAACAAATTATTATTGGTTGTTTTAAAACTTAAAACCTATACTGTACGCCGCTTTCGAATGGTTCGCCAGACAGCAATAACAATCAACAACATACCCAACCCCAAAAGAACGTAGCGAATTCGGTTTATACGACGTTCACCAAAATCCGGCTCTGGTATTCCATAGTGTGAAAGAGTAAAACGCCTCGAATTTTGAACAGGATTTAAGCTCAGATCAAAACTATATACTTCTTTATAACCTGTTTTAACATATTCCATTGTATATTCGGAAATCAACGGAATATTTTCTTCATATCTATAATTACAAACAATTTTACACTTCCCTGTACCAAGAATTTCTATATCTGCTTCTTTTATGAGCAAATAATCTGTTGTGAGTAGAAGACTGCCGCTACGCACGGCAATCATCGGATACTTCTGTAAACCTTCTGGAAGTTCGGATGGATCAGTAGATTTGCTCTGAATCAATTTGTCCAGAATCAATTGTTCATCAACCGCACCACTAGGGGTAAAAGAAAAATCAAGGGCGTAATAATTAACGCCGTCTTTCTGGATTTCTTTTATTTGCGTAATACTAAATTCAGGCAGCCTCATCAATGTAGGAAGATGTATATTGGGTTCTAGCGCAAAACATCTAAAAATATAAAACCGGCAAACGAAATCTTTCAAGCCATCCACTGTTTCTTTACCTGATGGGAATTCGTAATTCTCGATGTTATTTAATGCGTTGTTAGAAATTTTTTCAACGTAATCAACAGCCCACTGATCATCCGAAGCCGAACGATGAATTTTAAAAGAATAACTCTGTGAAAATGACATGATGATTTTTGAACCAGTTTGCGGATCACCTCCCATCTCTATCAAACTCCAATTCTTTGTCCTCTCCAAATGATTATAGTGTCTATGTGCCAGTTTTCCATTTCTAAAGCTATCGAGTTTGATATCTCCGGCGATACCGCCCTTAAAATTCGTTAAATATTTCTTCCATATTTCCTGCGAATTTTCAGTCACATGCTTTCGCAAATCAGGGACATTATCCTGTGCAAAAAGCATCGACGAAGTCAGAACGACAAAGACCCACAAAAAGACCAACACTTTCTTTAACATTCGTAATATTCTCCAATTATTCTAATGTCACTTTTATGGTTTCTTGTTGATTTATTAACGGTAAACATGAAGATAACTTACAATAAATTGTTGCATATCGTAATAAAAAACCAATCAACATTACTCAAGCCAACCCGCAACCAGACACCAGTCTTCCCATTCCTTAATAACACACGAAGTCACTACACTACGCGACCTTATCCCCTTTCGCTACGGATAAAGTTCGCGGTCACGCCACGGATCAACAATAAGGGATAAGGGCGTGTAATGGGGGAACTTCGTAGTTATTAAGGGATGGGAAATTGGTTACTAGTTGCGGTTCCGTTTTGCAAAAAACGCTTTTATTATTTCATGTTAGCTCGCCAACAAAAAAATATAAAAGAGCCAAATTTATTTCATTATGTTTCGTATATTTTGATTGTTTCGTATTCTCAAAAAACATCTCACTCTCTCATAATAACTAAATCACGAAACCCATAACTACTCGCCCTTGTCACTCTTCTTTTTTGTTTTCAAGAAACGAAAAGCAGTTACTAATACTACTATAATTCCGACAAAAAACAACAATATTCTGACAAGACGCGAAGCACCAATTTGCCCGCTGAAACCATTATTCGTGTTTTTTGCAATATCCGATGTGCGATTAAGCCAATCCAACTTTTCCAAGTCTAATCCGCCTTTCGCCAAAGAAAGTGAACCTTTTCTTAACGCCTCGTAACGAACTTCTGGGGTACGATCTACAGCCTTGATTGTCGTTCCTTCAGGGACATCAATAAAAAACTCATCATCCGAAACTGAAAAATTCGCCTTCAATGTCGAAGAATTAACACGATACTCATACCGCTCTACCGGATGCCCGTCGTGTGCTGTAATAAACTCAGAATACAATAGCGGAAACCATAAGCCGGACTTTTTTTCGTGAAAAAAATCACTTGCCTTGAATTCACGGACAAGGACACCCTTGTTGTCATAATATTGTACAAGAGGACAAACATAACCGCGTGAAGGGTCTATCCAAAAACGCTCATTAACAATCTCATTTTTTTTACTCTCAACAACATAAGCATTTGATTTACCGTCATCGTAACTGACAGAACCGACGACAACAAGAGCCTCTACCCCTTGTTTTTTTTTCTGTTTTTTCGCTTCCTCTCGTAATTTGTTAATATTCTCTTGCGAAAATTCATATTTGCCCAAATCAGTATTTTGCAAAAGAAAAGCTTCAACAATTGCAATACCATCTCCACGAATCCGACCCATATTAAGATAGGTGTCCGCATCGGAAGAAGTTGAGCCGACAAACACCTCACGTTGAATGAGAAATGCACTGTTTATTTCCTTGGCGTTATAGAAATCTTCTATTGCGACAGATTTTCTTTTCCATGTCTTATTTTGAGGATTCTTCTCATCAACAATTATCGATAAAAGACGGCGTTTAACTCCATCGGTTCGAATCATTACTTGAAACCGAGACGGTTCATGTGCAGCACTATATTGTTCCGTCAAACTCTCAACCAATGCCGGCACATCAGTGTATTCCTTGATTCGCGGGTGGTCATCACCCAGATGTCGCCGGATTTCCGCTGTCATTTCTCTGGCTTGAGCTTCAATCTCTTTCGGCGTTTTCTTTGTCATTTGTCGTTTTAACTCAAATTCCAAAAACAAAGAGCGCAACAATACCGAATTATTACCCCTGTTATGGCAAGCCCTGACATACAAATCTATCCCGTCAGGAAACTCGTCGCACAGTATTGACGAGCAACAAACAGAACTAAACAACACAAAAAAAACTACAGCTACAACTCGCTTCATAAAATTACAAATTATTCAAAGAGAAATACAAAAGAATCAAGTAAGAAAAAACCGGCGGTACCTACTTTCGCCATTTATCGACTATCATTGGTTTCGAAAGCTTAACTTCTATGTTCGGGATGGGAATAGGTGTGACCTTTCGAATTAACCACCGGAAATTTAACTTGGTTGGCTTGCTCACGAAAAAAAGTGTAATAACCCGAAAAAATCAAACACTTTATATGCTGCGTATGCCGCTAATAAGTTACGTTTTATTTATAGTTTTGCGAATAAAAAGGATAAGCCATATAAGGATTAGCGTTGATCCTGTTATTATAAAAAA
>JAISQS010000625.1 GCA_031274045.1 Planctomycetaceae bacterium
TACATTCGGTTACCATAAAGATTACGTTTTGTTTAACGTTTTTTTGTACGATAAATTGATGTTTCGTGCAATCAACAGAAAACTTATCCAAATCAAATCGTAACAAGAGACCAAATCTATTCCCCTCAAGCGAAATATATATTTATTGAAATGATAAGTGCACTAGGTCAATCAGAAAAAACCGAATACAACAAGCGCGGAGATATTGTTGCGCAAATTGACGCTGCCGGAAATAAAACTCGTTTTATTCTCGACAAACGCGGTCAAAGATTCGCAACAATTCAACCAAAACCGAGCGAAAACGAATCATCGCCAATCTATCGACAATTTTATAATGTCGCCGGTCAATTAACCGGTTCAGTTTCGCCGGATGGTATTGTTACATCGTATTTGTACGATAAATTCGGGCGTAATGATTCTGTTTATGCGGGAGTTTTGAAGGAGTCGCCGTCGGCGGTTAAAAATGGCAATGCGTCATTTTCGTTTAATAATCTTTTGCCAAATGATGATTTTATAATTTTTGTGAGTTGGAAAAAGTCGCTAGTGCCGACAAAAACTTCTGTTGCAATTACTTATATACTTTTTGCGCTTGATAATTCCTTTTTTTAAATGTCATCGTGAAAATTTGTATAACCAATATTGAGTCTCAACCAATCCGCAACTGGTTACCTATTCCATCTCCCTTAGTAACACAAAGTTCCCCCCAATCCTCGCCCTTATCCCCTTATTAAAACATTGTGAATAAGGGAATAAGGGCGTATGATCGTGGTAGCTTTGTTGTTATTAAGGGTGGGGAAGTTGGTCCTGTTGTGTGTCGGTTGTGACTCAATATCCGTAGCTCAAATCGGTAGTAAAATCATATTTATTACGATTGCGAAAGGGAATTTTCAAGTGTAAAAAGTATATCAGTGAAATACTTCAACGCCGTAGAAAAAACAAACCTTATTTACAACCTGATTTTCTTACAAAAACAACCTTAGTAGCCCGTGAATCACCACAGACATAACCTTATTACCTTATTTTAAGGTGTAACCTAATAAGGTAATAAGGTTGAAATTTTTTATTGTCAATGGCTACTAAGGTTGTTTTGTTGAAGAAAAATCAGGTAAAAATAAGGTTAAGTTAAAGCCGGATATTTCGCTGATATATTAAAAACAGTTTAAAACAAAATTGGAGAAAAATGAAATGAGATTATTTGGAGTAGTTTTTGGTTTTGTGTTATTGAGTTTTTTGGGTGTGGTTGTTTTTGCGCAGGATTCTGTGCAAGTTGCAAACAATAATCCAAATGCGAAGGTGATTCATTTGTTCAATGGCAAAGACCTTGATGGTTGGTATACGTTTCTGCAATCGTGCGGCAAAGGAAACGATCCGAATAAGGTTTTTACGGTTGAGAATGGAGTAATTCACGTCTCCGGTTCGGAGATGGGGTGCATCACAACAAACGGCGAATATGAAAATTTTATTCTTGAAGTCGAATATAAAGTCGGCGAAAAATCTTATCCGCCGCGAAAAGACAAGGCATTTGACAGCGGCGTTCTCATACATTCCATCGGCAAAGACGGCGAATACGGAAATGTCTGGATGCGGTCAATTGAAATACAAGTTATCGAAGGCGGCACTGGTGACTTCTATGTTGTCTCGCCCAAAAAAGATGAAAAATACAAATTAACATCAACAGTCGATCCGAAAAACCAATTCAAAAACGGAGGAGGTCTGTTCCAAAAAAACGGAATCGAAACAACCGTATACACCCCAAGCAGCCCAATACAACGAATCGGCACTGACTTGAAAAGAGAAAACATTCCGCGCTTCAGAAATAAAAACGAAATCGAAAAACAACACGGCGAATGGAACTCAATAAAAATTATTGCCAAAGAAGATAAAATTGACGTTTACCTGAACGGACAATTCGTAAACCAAGCCAAAGATGTCCGCCCACAAAAAGGACGCATCCAAATCCAATCCGAAGGCGCAGAATTTTTTTATAGACGAGTCGATTTGACTCCCATAATCGAATGACAATATTTTAATAAACACTTCCTAAAAAAAAATCACTTTCGCGAATTTCGTTTTTAGCGTGTTTTACGTTAAAAGTGGGGGTAATTGATGTTACGTTTTTTTGTTTTTGTTGATGGTTTGGTTTCGTGGTTTGGTGATAGGATGAATCCTGTGGTTGTGCTTGAGTTGCGGCGGCAATTTAATTTGGTGTATCATGGGTTTAATTTTGCGATCATGTATGGTTTGTTTGCGGGTCTTCTTTCGCTTTTGTTGATGTTTCGTGAAGATGTTTTGGTTCGTGTGTTCAAGTTGATTTCGGCGACTGATTTTGTCTATCTTGCTGAGGTGATTCTTTTGTATCAATTTTGGTTATCGATTGTGGTTATTCCGTGTAGTTTGTTGTTGCTTGGTTTCTTTTGGCGGTTGCGTGATCCGTTGGTTCTTTTGGCGGTTCGGCGTGATGAATTTTATTTTGGGCTGTACCAATTAGGTCAGTTTTACATGTTCAAATCTTTTTGTCTTCTTTATTTTTGGGTTGTTGTGTTGTATATGTTGGGGTTGATTTCGTTGGATATATTTTTTGCGTTTCCTATTATTTGGATGGCGGGAGTAACTGTCGGCAATATGATTTTTTCTCTTGTGATTATTTTTGGAAAGAACAAAATATTTTCGCAAACTTTGATTCGGTTTTTTATTATTTTTGTATTTGTGCTTGTGGTAACGTTTCTTTATTATCATCTGTTTTTTGATATTGGTGCGATTATGTCTGGTCGTGTAGTGTTTTTTGTTGCGGCTGATGGTTGGGGTTGGTTTACGGTTGTGGTTGTTGCTTTCTTGATATATTACTATGCGTCGTGGAAGCTCACGAAGGCAAATTTAACAAGTGTCAAACATCCGTTGCGAAAATTTATCACAACAATAAAAATCTATTCCGCCATCACAATAACAACCGCCGCAGCCATATTCGCCATAACACACATTCTCTAAAACCAAACAAAAGAAGAATATTGTCAACAGAGAATATTGTCAAAAGATTGTGCAGATTTAACAGATTTTATACTTTTCGTACTTAAAAATTCCCATTCGCCATCGCCATCACCATCGCCATAATTTTGTTACTGATATTGATCCCCGACTAGCTCGCGCTTTACCAATTCGCGAAGTACGCCCAACTTTACTTACCTTAATAACTATTCGACAAACGGAGTTGGCAGCCTTACGTGTCGGCGCAAGCCGACACTGGATCGCCAACACGCACCGGAATTTCTATCGCCCAAAACCAAAAAACGCTGACGTTGTAGGGGCGAGGCTTGTCCTCGTCCCGAAGGGGCGGAAAACGTGTTGATATTCCAAACCGTGTCACCCATCGGCGTAGCCGACCATTGCCGCGAAGCGGCGCGGACTGGAACGCGGGCGTCCCGCCCGCCTCTGTGCGTAATAGCACCAAAAAAGTTTGAACTGAACGCCAAAACGTGTCGGCAAACGTAAGGTGGACAACCGACCGCCGGGCTTTCTCGGTGAATAGCGTCGGCGCAAGCCGACAACTGGATCGCCAACACGCACCGGCAAAACCAAAACGCCCAAAACAACACGTGACGGTGTTGTAGGGGCGAGGCTTGCCCTCGTCCCCAAAGGTGCGTGAAACGTATTGGAATTTCTACTTGCAAAAAAACCTCATTTCAACCTAATTTTTCCAACAAAACAACTTCGTTGGTTAATGAGGTTGTTTTGTTAAGAAAATTAGGTGGAAATGAGGTTAAATACTTGGTATATCAACGCGTTTCACACCCCTTCGGGACGAGGGCAAGCCTCGCCCCTACAACGTCAACGTTTTTTTGGTTTTACCGGCACGTTTTCCGCCCCAATTGTCGGCGAGCGATAATGATTCACTGGCGACGTAACCGCCCGGCGGTCGGTTACCCACCTTACGTTTGCCGACACGTCTTGGCGTTCCTTCCAAACTCATTTGGTTTCCTAATGCACAGAGGCGGGCGGGACGCCCGCGTTCCAGTCCGCGCCGCTTCGCGGCTATTGTTGGCTACGCCAACGGGAACGGTTTGGAATATCAACACGATTCCCGTCCTATCTCGTCGATAGTAAGCTACCGTCGCTAACGTCACGCGAATGCGTTTCTTATTCTTTTGTTGGCGGTTTGAAGTTGGAGCGTGGTAGTTTGATGTTGTAGTTTCCCATACCTGCGCTGACTGTTACTTC
>JAISQS010000628.1 GCA_031274045.1 Planctomycetaceae bacterium
CGGGGTTGCTCACTTCCTTTACGTTCATTGTCACCAATTGTTGAAAGTCAAAAAACGATCACCTGTTGTCATCAAAAAAATCGTTAGAACATTACCCCACAAAATCCGAAATAATCAGACAAATTTATCTCCAAAAATATTTCACAGGTGAGCAACCAACAACGTAAAGCGGGCAACCAAAAACATAAGGTGGGCAACCGACCGCCGGGCGGTTGCGTCGGCGTACCCGCCGACAACGGGGGCGGAAAAGGTGTTGGTGACACAATTGTGCGTGGTTGCGTCGGCGTACCCGCCGACAACGGGGGCGGAAAAGATGTTGGTTCACCAAAACGTCACCCGTTTGGCGGTTTGGTTTGCCAACACCTTTTCCGCACAATTGGGGACGAGGGCAAGCCTCGCCCCTACAATCCGAACGTTTTTATTTTGGGCGGTAGAAAATTCGGTACGTAATACGCCCCCCTTGTCGGCGGGTACGCCGACGCAACCGCCCGGCGGTCGGTTGCCCACCCTCTGTTATTACGTCTTTTGTGCCGTTAAATTGAATTTTCAAGCAATTTATCGCCTTCGCCAAGACATTTTCCCGCCCAAAAGAACAATTTTCAGATGCCCGCAAGCCGCTCGCGGATGTCTGCAAGCGACTCGCGGATGCCCGCGAGCCGCTCGCGGATGCCCGCAAGCCGCTCGCAAGAACTTGTGAGTCACTCGCGGATGTCCGCAAGCCGCTCGCGGAAGCCCGCGAGTGACTCGCGGAAGCCCGCGAGTCGCTCACGGATGTCCGCGAGCGGCTCGAAAAATGTTCTCCGCGACGCGGAAACGGACTGGAACGCGGGCGTCCCGCCCGCCTCTGTGCGTAATAGAACCGAACGAGTTTGAACTGAACGCCAAAACGGGTCGGAGTAATTATTAGTGCGGAATTCGGAATTCGGAATTAAAGATACTGCTCTTAATTCCTAATTCCTAACTCCGCATTCCGCACAGAGGCGGGCGGGACGCCCGCGTTCCAGTCCTTCGCCGCTTCGCGGCTATTGTCGGCTGCGCCGATGGGAACGGTTTGGAATATCAACACGTTTCCCGCACCTTTGGGACGAGGGCAAGCCTCGCCCATACAAGGTCAACGTTTTGGCGGTTTGGTGAATCAATGCGTTTCTTGTTCCTGTTGTCACGTTACGTTTGTTTCGATATTTTTGGGTTGATTGTGACGATTATTCTTTCGGGAAAAATTTCTCGCAAGTATTGAACTCTTGCAACCGAATCTCCCGTGCGGCATATTGCAAATTGACTGTTACGGTGTATTGACTGTTATCGCAAATTGGCAGTTACCGTATATAAATTGTTGCCGTTTAATATTTGCTTGGATGTTAGTCCAATTAACTTGATTGTCCGATTTATTCTGCTTCCCCCCGCCGTAGTCCTTCAGCCGCAAGATTGTGATGAAACCGCTTAGTCTCAGATTTCTGGGCGTTGTAGTTTCGACGATGTTCGTTGTTTTTGCGATCAGCGTTTTGAGCCACTCGCCGGAAGATATTCCGTTGCGCAATTTTTCATCCGAGCCCGTTGATGCTTCGTCAACCAACGGAGCCGCCGCTGAAGGTACACCCAACTCAAACCAAACAACACCACAACCAAACACAACCGAAAACAACTCTCAAACCACCAACACAATCAACACAATAAACACAATAAACACAATAAACATCGCCACAAACATAATCACAAAAAATAACGACGATGACGACGACGAAAATTCTTACACAAATAACTTATTCACCAGCGAACTACTAAACACCGCAACCACCGACGAAACCGAACCGGCACGAAAAATCAAAAATCTTTGCGGTCCGATTGGTGCTGTTTTGTCTTTGTCAATGCTTTATTTATTTGGTTTGGGGGCGTTGCTTTGGCTTGTTCCGATTGGAGCTTGTGCGGTGAAGTTGTTGTTGATTCAGAAGTTTGATCAGTTGATATTACGTTCTTTTGGTTTTTGTATTACGTTGATTGGTCTTTGTGGAATTTGCGGGCTTTATTCGGACAAATTGGCGGTTTTGCCGTTGCAAATTGCGCACTCCGGCGGTTGTGTCGGCATGTTGATTGCGGGTGTGCTTGACAAGTATGTTGCCCCGACGGGTAGTATTGTTTTGCTTTTTAGTTTGATGATCGGCGGCGGTATTTTGTTCGCGGATGGAATTTTTTTGCAACTGGCAAAATTGTTCGCGATGCTTGTTGCCGAAACCCAAAATCACACTAATCCGCCAGATAACAATTCACCGACAGACGATCAAATTCACAATCACCACACACAAAATCACCACGACACCGCAAACCTAAACCATAAATTACTCACACCGCAACAAGTAATCTTGAACCACAACACGATACGCGATCAATCGCAAAATTACGGCAATGTCCAAGCGGCATCAGTTTGTCCGGTTGTTGATCGGATGAGTTGCCGTCCTGTTGTTATGGGTTCTGTTGGTGAAAAATATTATCAGGTTGGTCGAGATGTCAAAGCGTCATCGCGCGAAGTGGTTGTTGATACGTCAAAGGACGCGAAAATTAAGTCTCAAAAAACGTCGCGCGGCTACAAACTTCCGCAAATTGAACTCCTCACAAAACCGCCAACCTACAACAAAGATGATTACGCCGAAGAAGCGGCGTTGCAAGCTGCGCGGATTGAGGAGGCGTTTAAGAGTTTTGGTTTGCAGGTTGATGTTGTTGACATACAATCGGGACCGACAGTGTCGCAATTCGAGTTGCAACTTGCCAAAGGTTTGCGAATAAATAAAGTCCAACAGCTCGCGGATGATTTGGCGGTTGCCTTGAAGGTATCGAGTGTGCGTGTTGTTGCGCCGATTCCGGGTAAAAATACGCTCGGCGTAGAATTGCCCAACACCAATCGGCGAAACGTACTCATGCGAGAAGTAATCGAACAATCCGCCGATACATGGAAATCACTCAGCATCCCTATTTTTCTAGGACAAGACGTTACCGGACAACCGATGATTTGTGATCTTGCGGCTTTGACTCATTTGTTGATCGCGGGTCGCACGGGAACCGGTAAAAGTGTTTGTTTAAACTCAATTATCGTTTCAATATTGATGACGCGAACGCCGGATGAAGTCAGAATGTTGATGATTGATCCCAAAAGAGTCGAGCTTAGTCCGTACAAAAATATTCCGCATTTGATTCATCCGGTTTTGATTGACATGCGGAAGGCGGAAGCTATTTTATCGTGGGTTGTTGACAAGATGGAAGAGCGTTATCAATTACTCAATGCAGCCGGAGTAGGACATTTGCGTGAGTATAATAAGTTGACGGAATCGGAATTACGGCAAAGAATGGATTTGCAGGATTGCAGTGTAGAGGAGTGGCAAATGATTCCGAAAAATATGCCGTTTTTGGTGATTGTGATAGATGAATTTGGTGATTTGATGAAGACGGTTCCGATGAAGGAGATTGAGCCGCACATCATACGGCTTGCCCAAAAAAGCAGAGCGGTAGGGATTCATTTGATACTGGCAACACAGAAACCAACCGTAGATGTTATCACAGGTTTGATCAAATCAAATTTGCCCGCAAGAATCTCATTCAACGTCGCAACACACGGCGATAGCAGAGTAATTCTAGATCGCACCGGCGCGGAACGATTGCTCGGAAGAGGTGATATGTTGTTTCTCGATTCGGACAAAAATGAGTTGATGCGAGGTCAAGGAACGTTTATCGACAGAAGCGAAGTAGACGCTATCGTAAACGAAATCAAAACAGACGAACCCGACTTCGCTGAAGAACTAATGGAAATCGACATCGACGAAATCGAATCAACAAAAGAAAATAATAACTACAACACAAACTCAAGAAAAAGAGACGACAACGACGACGACAAAATACAACGAGACGACCTATACTTCCAAGCCGTAGAATACATAATCCAAGAAGGACGAGGCTCTTTGTCTTTATTGCAACGAAAATTCAGCATCGGTTACGGACGCGCCGCAAGAATGATCGACTTCATGGAAGAAGACGGAGTTGTAGGTTCGTACAAAGGTTCACAAGCCCGCGACGTAATTATGACTTTGAGTGATTGGAATAGACAAGGCATACAAAACGCAGGACGAAAAAACCTAAAAAATAATCCGCAAAATTACTCCCAATTTGAACAACACACCACAACAAATACAACAAATTCAGAAAACACACAGAAAGGAACAGCACAAAATATCACAAAAATTTTGACAAGAGGAACAAAAAATTTAACCCAACCCGCTCCAACAATCCCAACAAGACACGCCGTCCCAATCGCAAACACGACATCTGTTGCGAACAGATATTACAAAAATGATGATTATCTTGAAAATGACAATAATAACGGTAAAAATAATAAAAAAGATAAAATAGAATACGACGACGAGTACGAATTTGCGTCATAAATTTTTGGGATAAAATTTCACTTTTCCCCTTTCAAAAAAAGTGAAAAATTTGTAAACTACCCAAACACGACGACAAGACGGAGTCAAACTCTCTGAATTTTATCGTGTAATTGTTGTTTTGGGGGATCATTTTGTTAAAGAATTTAAGTGATTGAGGTGAACAAATGGCTAAAGAACAAAAAGCAGTTGAGTTGCCGCCGGATAATGCGGCGGAATTAGCGCAACAGAAATCGGCAACGAGTATGCGCTTGATTATTGTGCTTGCGCTTGTTGCGTTGGTGCTTGGTCAAACGATCATTTTGTATATGATGTTGCCGGATCCGCAGGAACTCAGTAAAGACATCCGCAAGGAAATTCCTGAGTTGCCGGAAACGCTGAATGTAAATCTGCCGGACAAACCGATTACGGACATTGACACGCATAATTGGGTTGAAAAGAGTCTGGGAGACCAGTTCAAATTGCAGGTAAGAAACCGCACAAATCCGGCTCTTTATGATTCAACTAACATCAAAATAACTGTTCGTGTTGACGGGAAAGACAGCTCAAAATTTGACAAAATTTTCGCAACAAGATCAGAAAAAATACGCGACCTCACGTACACCGTCTTGCGCGAAGCAACACCCGAAGAAATGGACGCGCCGACAATGCTCTCAATCAAACAAAAAATCATGAAACGAATCAACGAAGAATTACGGTACCCTTACGTCAAAGAAGTACTTTGCACCGAAATAAGTACAAGTACGAGTTGAGAAGAGATGCGTTTTGAGATTGCGGTCAATTTGAGCAACGCTTGATTGATCGCGTGAGTGGTAACGGTTTTTTGTGTTATCCGGTTGGTTCGGCAAATTTGACAGATTTTCCCCAGATGTAAATTTTTTAAGATAGCCCAAATTTCGTGTTGATTTATCCGATGATAACGTGGGGGTGTGTAAGTGTGTTTTTGTTGATTTGTATTATTTTGGAATAAGAAACGGGAATGGATTCATGAGTGACGATGGAGTTTTAGATCAGAGTGATATTGAGCGGTTGCTTGGCGGCGGATCGGGTGGCAAGAATCCGGGCAGCAGTGCGGACAAACCGGCAGCGGCACCTGCACCAGCACCAGCGGCGACTGATGGTGCGCTTAGTCAGAGTGATCTTGATGCGTTGTTTGGCGGCGGTGGTAGCAGCGGCGGTAGTGACAACAAGTCTTCTGCGGATTCTTCGTCTGATTCGGGTGCGCTTAGTCAGGGTGATCTTGATGCGTTGTTGGGCGGCGGTCAAGGAGCGTCGGCTTCTACGCCGCCGAAGAATTCTTCGAGTGGACCTCTTGATCAAAGTGATCTTGACGCTTTATTTCAGAGTTCGTCTGGTAATCTTGGTTTGCCTGAACCTCCGCCGTCGGCTTCGGGTCCTTTGGATCAGGCTGCGCTTGATGTTCTTTTTGGCGGCGGCAGTAGCGGCGGCAGCGGCAATATCAGTAGTTCCGGTTCGGGCGGGTCTGGTTTATCTTCTTCGCCGTCACCAAATTATGCGTCGTCGGGGTCGCAAGGTGCGTCTGATTATGGTGGTTATGGTATTCCGCCGATGTCGCCGTTGGGTATGGATGCTGGTGGTTCGGCGGGTGGGTTGAGCGGTGGAGTTGGCGGGGTTGGCGGCGGCAATGGTTTTGGTTCATCTATGCCGGACATGGGCGATGAGGATGGTGAAGATGGTTTGCCGCGTGGTGATCTTGACTATTTGCTTGATCGTGCGGAGAAGTCGATTCAATCAATTGCGGCGGAGCGGTTGTTGCCGACTGAGGTGATTGAGTTCCAATTTCCTGAATTTGGCGGTACGGTGCCGAGTGCGGATCATGCAACTCTTGATCAAATCAGTGAGGTGGAGTTGAATGTCAAGATTGAGCTTGGCAGGACTGACATGTATTTGGAGGATGTGTTAAAGTTACGCAAGGGGTCGGTAGTTCCGCTTGACAAGACGGCGGGTGATCCGGTTGACATTTATGTGAATGGTCGTTTATTAGCGCGTGGTGAGGTTTTGGTTATGAATGAAAACTTCTGCGTCCGTGTAGCCGAACTCCTAGCCGGCGCAATCCCAATGGAATAAATCATATTCCAACGCAGCAGCAAACGGACTGGAACGAGGGTAGGATGCTTCGTTGTACCACATAAGTTTGCCGCGAAGCGGCGACGGACTGGAACGCGGGCGTCCCGCCCGCCTCTGTGTGTAATAGGGCTTTCGCCGGAAATTAACTGGCAACAAAAGTGTTAGAATTGGGCTATGGAGATTTTTGATAAAAACGTAATATATCAGCGAAATATTTTTTCTGGAAAACTGCAATTGTGGTAAATAATTTTCCTGACTATTTCGGAT
>JAISQS010000698.1 GCA_031274045.1 Planctomycetaceae bacterium
GGAAAAATCGTAACCCGCCGCGTTGCGGCGGGCTAGGATATGTTGCCCCTTGCGGGGCGATCAGGTAATTTTTAAATTTTAGATTGTTGATTGCAGATTTGAAAAAAAAATCTGCAATCTGCAATCAAAAAATTATGTTAGTTTTTCCAGAAAAAATATTTCGCTGATATATTACCAATTAGAGAACTTGGTAGTAGGCAATCGTCCGGCTGTCGGTTGCCTATACCTTACGTTGCGTCATATTTATTCCCACTTTTGCAGCTCACCCGGCACATCAACAACATACCTGTACTCCTTGCCGGACTTCACAATCACCTCCTTTTGACCACGCTTCAAAATCTTCACCCCAACCTGCAACTCACCAAAACCATCATGCAAAAGTAAATCACGATACATCGACCTAATCCGACACAAAACCGGATCATGCTCCTCACCTTTACATTCACATTGGCAATCAGCCTTAACATGCATAAATTCCCCCTTTTTTACAAAAAAAACGATTAAAAAAACATCAAAAAACAATATTGCATCAACATTAACGTAGTACATCAACGCGGTTTCCGCCACAATTGTCGGCGTTGCCGACGTTGGTGATTTGGTTTTACCAATGTGTATTGGCGATCCAGTTGTCGGCTTGCGCCGACGCTATTCACCAAGAAAGCCTGGCGGTCGGTTGCCCACCTTACGATCATCAATGCAAAGAAACTTGTGTGGCATAACGCGGTTTCTGCTTCATTTTATAGTGGTGATTCTGTTAGTATCATTATGTTGTTTGGTGGCAGGCAGAGTTTTGTTGTTTTATCTTGTGGTTTGAAGATGGGGTCTTGTGCGCCGGAGATGAGGCGGACTAGTGGTTTTATTTTTGTGTTGTTATTTTCAAGATGATCGTGTTTTGTTGATAGTGTCAACAATTCTTGTATTCTGAAAGGTTCGCTTTGTTTTCTTACGATGTCAAAATCAAAACAATTCACGGTCTCATTCGGCAATACTTCGCGTATATGATGGGCGCGGATTGCCGCGTAAATTTCGCCGTTTGGAATCTCCTTGTCGGTTTGCAATTCTAATCCCCAATCGGCGACTTTGACTTTACCTTCGTTGGTAGCAACTGCTTTTGCGATATTCTTGACTCCGGTGAGTCGTGCGGCGGCGAGGGTGCCGGGGTTACGAAATAATTCTTTTGTTGTTCCGAATGCGGCTGTTTTGCCGTCTTGCAAAATTAACATTCGTTCGCAAATCCGATATATTTCGTCGCGATTGTGTGACACAAATAATATCGTTCCCGCGAATGTCTCCAACATCTCCATCAACTCCGCCTCAACCGCATAACGCAAAAAACTATCCAACGCCGAAAAAGGCTCATCCAACATTATCAATTCCGGCGACGATATCAACATTCGGGACATTGCTGCTCGTTGCTGTTGACCGCCGCTTAGTTGGTACGGTCTCAGATTAACGAATTCGCTCAACCTAAACCGTTCGATCATTTTGTCAACTTGTTCGTTCCGTTCGTGACGTGTTATACCTTTATTTTTAAGCACAATTTCCATATTTTCGCGTACAGTCATTGTTGGAAACAGCGCGTATTGCTGGAACAACAAGCCGATATGCCGTTCTTGCGGGGGCAAATTTATCTTGACAACAGAATCAAAAAACACACGTCCGTTTGAGACGATTCTGCCCGAATCGGGTTGTACAATTCCGGCAATACATTTGAGCGTAATACTCTTGCCGCACCCGGAAGCACCGAGCAGACCAAGACGTTCAGATGACGCATTGAAGGATACCCTCAATGTATAATTCGACAATTTTTTAACAATATCAACTTCAAGACTCACGTTCGTTTTAAATCGTTAGTTTTTTCTGACATGAAACGCATTGGTAACGTTAGACAGACGACCGTTCAACGAACGGTCGCCCACCCAATTCCTAATTCCTCTTTCCTATTTCTATTCCTTATTCGTCTATTTCTTATCTTTTGGTGATTGACCGAAGATGAGGAATGCGAGGAAGAATATTCCGATGAAGATTGCGGGGATTGTGAAAATATTTTTCCAATCTCTTGCTTGTGAGGCTAACCAATCTTTTCGCGTGAGCGAATAATCTGTTTTGCCTGCTGCAATTTTTTCGCAAATCTCTTTTAGGTTTTCTTTGGTGTAGTGTACGCTTGCGACGAGTTCTTTGTTGTTTCCGTATGAGATTTTTACGCCGTCTTGTACTAGGTTCTTTTCGTCGATGGTGTCAATATTTTTTTGTGTCAATGGTTGTCCTTCAAGTAATTTTCCCAAATCGACGTGTTTTCCTTCGTCGTCTTTTATTCCTCTTAATCGTTTTGCTTGTGCTGCGAGGTCGAGGTATTGGATTATGCTGTCGGCGGATTCGTTCCATTCGGGGATTGGCACGTCAACAGTTTTTACGGAGGTAGCGAGCAAGTCGGCTAATTCTTTTTCGTCGGCGTGTAATTGACTCACGGCAACAGTGATGTTCTGTACTTTTGGCGGGTTGAAGTCAGCGAGTGGTGCGTATATTTTTGAGCCTAGAACTTGACCGACACCGAGTAGGAGGAAGATCATCATGCTTTGTACGCTTGCTTTGAGGTTGTCCGGTGCTTTTTTCTCTGCGTACATGTATGCGCCGACGTAGAGGAAACTGTAGCTAAATCCGTGAAATAGCAATCCGATTATTGAGAAGACAAAATCGTATTCGGGTGCTACACCGTATCCGGGTAAGGCAAAGAAAACGTAGCGGCAAGCCCACGCGAACATGCCCAACAACAACACCGACTTCAACCCAACCAAACCGACTATCACCGACAACGCTGTCATAAAAAATATCTCGGAGAATTGATTCAACGTGCCGAGTGCGACCGGTGAGGGGTAGCCCATTTGTGAGAGGTAGGGAGTTTGGACGACAAAGTAAAAACCACATGCGGGGATACTTGCCATGAAGACGCATATTGCAAAAAACGCGAATGCGGGGTCTTTGAATAATTTGAATGCGTCGAGTCCGAAAGCGGAAACGATGAGGTTCCGTTTTTTGCCGTCTGATGTTGCTCCTTGTGGTGGGGTGTTGGGCAATGTCAAGCTGTAAATGGCGAGAAAAATACTGAATCCGCCGCCAACGAAAAAGAAGTTATGAGACTTCTCGCCGCCCAAAAATGCCGCGATCAAAAGGCAAGATATTATCCATCCGATTGTGCCGAACACGAAAACGTAAGGCCCCATGCTAGGTTTGGAGAGGTTCTTGAAAACGATGGAGTTGAGTAGACCTTGTGTCGGCATGTAGCAGATGCCGGACAAGAGCATTAACAACATCAATAACTGAAAGGTCGCTTGGTGTGTTTGGCAAAGATAGCCGCACGCAAGCAACGCAATTCCACCTAAAAAATGTAACACGGAAATCACTTTTTGGGACGCGAAGAAACGGTCTGCGAGCGGACCTATGAAAAGGGGGCCGATTATTGCCCCGAAGGGAATTGCGCAATAAAGCCAACTCACTTCGCCGCTGGTAAATTTCAACGTGCCGCTTGCGAAACCGCTAAGCGCACTAGCCCAAGCTGCCCAAATCGCAAACTCACAGAAATAAGCGATACAAAGACGCGGGTATACGAATGCCGCTGTTTTGTTCTCGGTATTGTCTGCCATAATGTTGTTCTCCTTATAAAAAAGAGTGGTTGTAAATGGTAACTAAAAAACGGCGCAACTACACCTCAAAAAAACAAAGTATAAAATTGCACCGCGAATACATTCTGTAAATTCCACTAGAAAAAACAGAACAAAAACACAACGCCTGAAATCAAAACAGAACGCAAAACGAATTCATTTTACATTTGAAATTTTCGTTTCGTTTGCTGTATTGAGAGAAGCCGTTGTCAAAATCGGTCGGCAATTTTCGCACATCACCAAGACAAGTGCAATACA
>JAISQS010000717.1 GCA_031274045.1 Planctomycetaceae bacterium
TTCCTGTAAAAATTTCACCAAATAAAGTGTTTTTTGCTCTGCCGCGAGTGTTAAATGGGTGATTTTTCTTGCTAACTTGTAATCGCGTTTGTGGTGCGAAAAAATTTTTTCTTTTGCAAACTCTTTGACAAAAGTATATTGCATAATCGATCCGAACTATTTTAATTTTTTTTGCAATATGCGCCAAATCTTAATAATTTCTTAACAATTGCATGATATATTTCCAGCCAAATTGGAATGCAGACAATTTCGCAGACATTTAACAACACCGAATCGTCCAAATTTGCAATCTCAATTTCATTATTTGCGAGATTCAATTGTAGCGAATCCGGCAAACTTGAACCCGTGAATGTTAACGAATATTCAAATCGAAAAAGTTAAAAAATTTTTATTTATGCAACGAGAAAAAAATATTGATACTGATAACAAATTAAATGTCGAATCATCGGCTTATGTTCGGAGAGAAGAGTCTTTGTCGGATTCGGGTTATTGTTTGAAGGCGGTAGTAGATTTTGTAGCGTTTCAGATTTTTGCTCGTCTTGCGAATTTGGTGATGGTTGTTGTTTTGGCGATATTTGTTTTTATTTTTTATCGTAGTATTCCTTTTTTATTTTCGTTTGATGGCGGGTTGAGTTTTAGCAATGTGATTGATGCGTTTACGTCGCGTTATTGGTATCCTGATGCGGAGCCGCCGCATTTTGGGATGCTTAGTTTATTTTACGGGTCGTTTATAGTTACGTTTCTTGCAATGCTTTTTGCGGTGCCGATTGGTATTTTATCTGCGGTGGTTTTGAGTGATATGATTCCGTTTCGGTTTCGGCAGGCGTTGAAGCCTTTGATTGAGTTACCTGCGGCGATACCGTCTGTTGCGTTTGGTTTTTTTGCGATCAAAATAGTTGCTCCGTTTTTGCAAGATACATTCGGATTCACGTCCGGCACAAACGCGCTCAATGCGGCATTGATACTTGCAATCATGGCAATACCGACAATCGTTAGTGTCGCTGAAGATGCGATGAGCGGACTTGGGCGTGAGCTTCGCGAAGCATCATACGCACTCGGCGCAACGCGAACCGAAACGATCATACACGTCGTTTGTCCTGCCGCGTGGAATGGGATTGCCGCTGCAATTATTCTCGGCATAATGCGCGCAATCGGCGAAACGATGGTCGTATGGATGGCAGCAGGAAACGCCGCAAATATGCCCGATTCATGGTTCAAAGTAGACCAAGTAATAAACAGTCTAACCAACGCCGTCAAAACAATGACCGCAACTATCGCAAGCGATATTGGCGAAACACCTGCCGATTCGTTGCATCGAAGCGCGTTGTTTGCTGTCGGACTTTTCTTGTTGCTGTTCACTTTTGCAATGAACTTACTCTCCGAATATATTACGAGCAAAAACAGACTTAAATTTGACGCACAAAATAAAACTTCAGACTCAACTTCGCGAAAAAAATCTATTTTCAGAAATATTACATTTGTCTTAATGAGTGTGACGAATATTTTTGTGCGAATAATTTCGTTCGCAATAAACGTCGTGATTTATCCGCCTCAACTTCTGTTCCGTTTGCTTTTGGGTGATTCAAAGTTGTTGCGTTATTTTTTAGATTTTGGGTTCACGTGTTTTTCGTATTTGTCTATATTGATTTTATTTCTTACGTTTGGGATTGTTATTGTCCCTATTTTTAAGGGTGGAATGGAGGCTGTTTATTTTCAGGAGACGGTTGAGCATCGGCTTTTTTTGTTGGAAAAATTTCAACGCGGCAGTAGTACGAATATCATTTCCGAGTTTCGCGAATGTGTCAAAGCACGTCAACCTGTTTACGATACGCTTAAAAAATTATCGTGGCTCATGCCGGATGATTGGATTGCTCAAGCCGCCCAAATCGGACGCAACACCGAAGCCAATAACGCTCCAAATTCCGCCGCCGCGAAGACCGTAAATCAAACCGCCAACACCCAACCAGATAATACGAATCCGAATCAACAACCCGCAAATTCTAAAAACAGAAAATTGATTCGCGAGTTCAGGAATTTATGTTGCGCAAATTCAACGGATCAATTGAACGCGGCGTTTGACAAGATCAATGAATTGAGAAAATCTGCGGCGAATCAATTTGAGCCGTTATTTAAATTGTCTGATGAATATTATCAAATTGCCCGCGATGCCGATTTATCGTTGCGCGATAAATCAACGCAGATCGATCCTAATTTAACTTACGCCGAAGCCTATAAACAGATTCGTACTTTGGTGACTGGTGTTGAGGGGACGGGTTGTATTCTTGGACCGGAGAGTCGTGATTCGATTTTGCATTTGCCGACGGAAGTCCGTTTTGGGGCAACACATTGGTCAACAGCGGAAAAATATTTCTCGTTGCTCAAGCATACATCTGTCTGGCAACCCCGACACGATGAAGCCGGAAATGTTTTGATCAATGAAGAAGTGGTGATTGATCGTGTTGTGCTTTTTAGGGGGACAACAATTGAGCCGGATGTACAATTTTTGATTAACACTCTTTCACAAGATATGCCAAAAATGCTCAATCCGCAACGTGTATTTTACGTGAATTATTTTTTTGATTCTGCGACTGCCGGACATTATATTGGCGGTGTTGGACCTGAGTTATTTGGTACGGCGTTGATTTCGTTTTTATCGATTTTGATTTCGCTTCCGCTTGGAGTTTTGACGGCTGCGTATTTGATTGAGGTTGCCAAAGACAATTGGTTGACGCGGTCGTTACGTCTTTGTATTAACACGCTTGCGGGAGTGCCGAGTATTGTGTTTGGTCTTTTTGGGTTAGCAATGATTGTTGAGTTTATTATCGGCAAACCGTCTCTTTTAGCTGGGGCGATAACGCTTTCGCTTTTGATTTTACCTGTTGTTATTCGCACGTCTGAGGAGGCGATTCGAGCTGTACCTCAAGCATACCGTGAAGCGGCGGTCGGGCTTGGTGCGGGGTCATTGTGGACGTTTCTTTCGGTGACTTTACCGGTCTCTTTGCCGGGTATTTTGACGGGCGTGATATTGGGAATAAGCCGTGCGGCGGGAGAGACCGCACCTTTACTTTTCACGTGTGCGGTCGCTTCCGGCGGCTTCATATCCGGCTCAAATATACTGTTCCAACCAACACCAGTCTTATCATACTCCGCATACGACATGGCTGTAGGCGACCGCATCGCATCAATCGTTCCTTATAACCAATTCGGATTAGTCTCAACACTCATCTTGTTCGTGTTAATTTTCAATATTGCCGCAATCACTCTACGAGCAAGAATCACATCAAATTTAAGAGGTACATAAACTCACCTTTCACGAAAAATATTTTTTTTGAGAATACAAAACAAGCAAAATATAAAAAACAGACGAAACAGACGAAATTTGTTATCAGCTCTTTTCGTTTGTACTCAACCGATTAGTCATAGAACCGAATATAAAAAATGGAAACACAAAAAGAAATTTTGAAACATACAGGCGGCGGTTTAACGTTGGGTTTACCGAGTTGGCAGCAATCCGGCGAAACGGCATTTGTCGTGAAGTCAATATCAACTGTTTCGCCCGATTTGTCACGGAATAAAAAGGCACGTTATTCGATAATTCGTTCGGATAAATTTTCGCTTTATTACGGAAACAAAGCAGCCGTAAACCAAGTTTCAATGGAGATAGAAACCGGTTGTGTTACTGCGATTATCGGTCCCAGCGGTTGCGGCAAAAGTTCTTTCCTTCGCAGTATTAACCGCATGAATGATCTGATTCCGAATACGCGTGTTGATGGGAGTTTGGTTGTTGATGGTCGAAATATTTATGACAAGCGGGTTGATCTTGTTTCGCTTCGGCGGCGTGTCGGAATGGTATTTCAAAGACCCAATCCGTTTCCGAAAAGTGTATTTGATAACATCGCATACGGTCCTCGGCTTCATGGAGTTCGTAATAGAGGCGATCTCAATGATATTGTTGAAACGTGTTTGAAGAGAGCGGCGTTGTGGGATGAGGTCAAAGAGACTCTTTCGCGTTCGGCTCTTGCTCTTTCAGGCGGTCAACAACAACGCCTCTGCATCGCAAGAGCATTGGCAACTCAACCGGATGTTTTGCTAATGGACGAACCGTGCAGTGCGCTTGATCCGATTGCAACAGGAAAAATTGAGGAACTTATCGTTGCGCTAAAAGAGCAGTACACAATTGTAATCGTAACTCACAACATGCAACAAGCCGCAAGAATCAGCGACCGAACGGCGTTCTTTTGTCTTGGTGAATTGATTGAGTACGATGACACAAATAAGATTTTCACATCTCCCTCAAACCCGCAAACGGAAGCGTACATTACGGGACGTTTTGGATGATGTGCATTACAAACATAACGTCAAACCTTTTTTGACACGCAGACGACGCAGATTGTCAAGATTCACACGGATTTTCAATATAAACGCTGTAAAACGCATGGTATAACAATTCTTTATCTGCGAATATCATTAAAATCTGCGTTATCTGCGTGCTAAAAAAGTTAGGAAAAATAAGATTGTAGATGAGGTTGATTAGAGCGAATATTTCGCTGGTCTAATACAAAAATTTTATAAAGGAGAGTTTAATAATTATGTCGGAGTTACCGAAGCGGTTGGAGCGTTTATTTTTGAAGTTGGATCGTGCGGCGTTGGCGGTTGAGCAGCATTTGTCTGATTTGTTGTTTGCGATTTACGGCGGCAACTTGGCGGATGTTGAGAGCATAATTGCGGCGGACGAGGAGATTGATCAACGTGAAGTTGAGATAGAGCGTGAGTGTATTCGTCTGCTTGCGTTGTATCAACCGGCTGCGAGTGATTTGCGAAAAATCTGTTTTGCAATCAAGGTTAATAATGACCTTGAGCGGATTTCGGATAACTGCGTGTCGTCCGCCAAAATGATGCGTATACTGATCGACGATAAAATTTCAATGAACCGTTTTCCAAAATTTCGCGTGTTAGCCGACTCCGTCGTCGAGGCATTTCGGCAAACGATCAGACTCATCTCAACAGACCAAGAAATCCAACTCGCAATATCAATCATCAAAAATGATCGGTCTGTTGTTGACAAAGCATACCGCGACTTTCTCCAATCCGTATTCGTCGAAGTTGAACAATTCAATAACCACGTCGATGCCGTCTACGCATTAACATCTATCGGCAGAGCGTTAGAACGAATCGGCGATCTTTGTACAAATATTGCGGAAGATACTATGTTCATGTTAACCGGTGAAATCGTTCGCCACTCAATATAAGAACCGTTGATAAAACCGAAGCCGAACAGGCGGCTTCGGCACACAAACATTAGCGCAACAAAAATTCAAAAATCCTGAATCAAAAAAAACAACATGAAAATACCGCTCTTTGAAAATTACATTAACCTTTAACCACTAACTACTAACCTTTAACCACTAACAATTACTTTAACCAGGAGAAAAAAATGTTTAGACAATTGATTTTTGTTTGTTTATTTCTTGTGCTTGTTCCGTTTGTTCAAGCTCAGGAGATACGTATTGAGGGTTCGACGACTGTTGGACCGATAGTTGATGCGTTTGTTGAATCGCTGAATCAATCGGACGGCAAGGTACGTTTTACCGTTAAGAAGACAGGTTCCGGCGATGGAGCTGCTGCGCTTATTGACGGGCGTTGTGAGATTGCGGCGATGAGTCGTTTTATGAAGGACGAGGAGTACAAGAAGGCTGTCGCTGCCGGACGTAGACCTGTCCCGTTTACGATATGTATGGATGGAGTCTGTTTTATTGTTCATCAGTCAAATAACGTTCGTAATTTGACAAAACAACAAGTAACAGATATTTACACCGGCAAAATAAAATCGTGGCGTGAGCTTGGCGGTGCTGATGTTCCGGTGGTTGCGATTAGCCGTGATACTTCGTCGGGAACGTATGAAGTGTTTCACGAATTAGCGGTGGGCAAGTCGAAACTTGCCGCCGGTGTCGAATACACCAACTCAAACCCGCAAATGTTCGCAAGAGTAAGCACAACCGAAGGTGCTATCGGATACGTTGGAATCGGCTTCCTACAAAACGGCGTAGCAACCGTCAAATTTGAAAACATCGTACCAACAAAAGAATCCATCGCCAACGGAACCTACCCGTTGTCAAGACCACTTTACCTCTTCACCGACGGATACCCAAAACTAGGATCACCACTAATGAAATTTTGCAACTTCTTCCTAACAGAAGAAGGTCAAGATGTCATAAACGCAAAAGGTTTTGTCCCGTTGACGAAGTACTAAACTCGTCGAACAATTCAGACTGATTGCAGAATAATTTGTTGCGTACAAGGACACGGCGAACACAAAGAAAGCGAATTTAACTTCACGTTTTTTGTGTATTCTTTTTGTTCCTTGTGCGCAATAAAATTTTTATGGCAATATTATTTTTTCGTCGCGCGGTGCGACCGCAGGATTGCGTTGACGTATGATTATTTAGTTTGCGAATTGGTTTATTGCGGTTGTTGCGAGTTTATCGCAACGTTCGTTTTCGATGTGTCCGGTGTGTCCTTTGACGTGAGTCAAAATGACTTTATGCTTCGATACCAATAAATCAAGCTCTTTCCACAACTCGACATTTTTTACAGGCATCAATTTCCCTTTTTCTTTGCGTTTCCAGCCGTTTCTTTTCCAACCTTGCATCCATTCGGCTAATCCTTGCAAGACGTATTTTGAGTCGCTAACGATTTCGACGGTCGTTGGTCTCGTCAACATTTTTAATCCTTCGATTACGGCGGTCAATTCCATTTTATTATTTGTCGTGTCGGCATTACCGCCGGAACGCTCAACCTCCTTACCGCTGGCAGGATGACGCAAAATAAATCCCCAACCGCCCGGCCCGGGATTACCACGACAAGCTCCATCCGCATAAAGAACCACTTCTGATTTTGACATACAAAAAAATATTCCGTAAAAATTTTTTAACTTTCAAATAACCAAACAAACAACAACCAACAATCGCCATCGTTATACCACACAAATTTTTTGAGAATACGAAATAAACGAAACATACAAAATAAACGAAAAGTAATTTCGAAAATTTTTTTAACGCGAAATACACGAAAATACAAAATGCGCGAAATTTTAATAAACACAATTTTTAAAATCACTTTCGCGAATT
>JAISQS010000039.1 GCA_031274045.1 Planctomycetaceae bacterium
TTGCCCCGTTGGGGCGAAGGTTATTTGTAATCAATTATCGTAGGGCGTTGCCCTACGCTATGATATTTTGCCCTTTCAGGGCGTTGATACATTGCATTGACACAGTGCTTAATAAAAGGTGCTTAATAAAAGGCACGATGTAAAAGCCCCACAAAAAACGAAATAATCAGGAAAATTTGTAATATATCAGTGAAAAAAGATATTCGCAAATAGAAGATTCGCAGATAAAAAGTATACCGGCATCTACAACAAAAATCCGCGTAAATCCAAACAATCTGCGTTATCTGCGTGCTAAAAAAAATCTAAAATTATTATCGATCTCCCCCGCAAAATCAGAAATGATCAGGAATTTTATTAAATGTACAAAAAGTCCATTATTGATTTTCTACATTTATGTAATTGGTGTTTTTTTGAGACAAAGATGTAGTTTTGGATTTATTGAGAGAGCCTTCAAATTTGTTGGTTATTACAATTTTGTAAAATTGTAATTTTTTTCTGATCTGATTTTTTCGGATATTTTTCTGTTGTTTATTTTTTTTTGTTGATGTGATTATGCTGTGATTCTTCGGCATTTTGTTAAGTTTTCGGCTTTAATTTGCGATGCAAGTTTGCCGTGAATTATCTAATGTTTTTTGTTCTGAATAATTTTTTTGGGAGAGTTGGCATGTTTAATGCTTAACGGTTGAATGTTGTCGTTTGGTTTTGATATCGTGATTTGTCAAATTGGTATTTTTTTTCCTTATGACAATTTCGGTTTTGTTGATTTGTTTCCTTGTTTGTTGAAATAAAATTTAATTGTTCCTAGCGTGTACATAACTAGACATATACACAACGCACGATGAATTTCGTTGGTACAAAAATATAGAAGTTGCCAATTCCTGCCGGATATTGCCGTGTGTAAATCGGCGAGCGGGAGCGAAATTTCAAGTGCAAGCAGCTTATAAGATAACTGATGAGAAAGATAGCAATATACGGTAAAGGTGGAATCGGTAAGTCCACAACTACACAAAATACAGTCGCAGCACTTGCGGAAATGGGCAAGAACATGATGGTTGTCGGCTGCGACCCAAAAGCAGATTCAACCCGACTCCTGCTCAACGGTCTAGCCCAAAAAACAGTTCTCGATACACTCAGAACTGACGGCGAAGACCTTGACCTTGATGACGTTGTTAAGCTCGGTTTCAAAGGGACGAGGTGTGTTGAGTCCGGCGGACCTGAACCGGGAGTCGGCTGCGCCGGTCGCGGAATCATCACCTCAATTAACCTCCTCGAACAACTCGGAGCATTCGACCCAAAATATAAACTCGATTACACCTTTTACGATGTTCTTGGCGATGTCGTATGCGGCGGATTCGCAATGCCAATCAGAGACGGGAAAGCCGAAGAGATATATATCGTCTGCTCCGGCGAAATGATGGCAATGTACGCCGCAAATAATATCTGCAAAGGCATAAGAAAATTCGCCGAAGCCGGAACTGTTCGATTGGGCGGATTGATCTGTAACAGCCGAAAAGTTGATCGCGAAGCTGATTTGATAATGGCATTAGCCGCAAGATTGGGTACGCAAATGATACACTTTGTACCGCGAGATAATATGGTACAAAGAGCAGAAATAAACAAAAAAACCGTTATCGATTACGATGCCTCCGTACCTCAAGCAGACGAATACAGAAAACTCGCAAACGCAATCGAAAAAAACACAATGTTCATCGTACCAAATCCTCTCGAAATCTCCGAACTAGAAGCATTGTTGATGGAGTTCGGAATCGCCGACTAATTCGTAAACCAAATCCAATAAGGCAATAATTTTCACAATTATTACAATTATTACAATTATTACACAATACCGCCGTCGCTATAACTATTGTCCAACTATTGTCCAAATCAACTATTGTCCAAATTGGATTACAGCTAACCTGAATAAGCAGAATAAATTGTTCATTGATCCCGCGAGTTGCTTTATTTGTCCGCAACTCTAACCTTAATCACCAACCAAAATCAAAAAATAAAATTATGATAATGATTCGAGCAATCATCAGACCGGAGAAATCAGACGCAGTCCTTGCGGCGTTGATGGCAGACGGATTTCCGGCAGTTACAAAGATCAATGTTGCCGGTCGAGGAAAACAACGCGGCATAAAAATCGGCAACGTTACATACGACGAAATACCGAAAGTAATGTTGTTGATGGTAATCCAAAATAAAGATAAAGATTTTGTTGTCGGCAAGATCATGGAGATTGCCCGCAGCTCACAAGGAGCATTCGGAGACGGCAAAATTTTTGTCTCGCCGGTTGATGAGGTCTACACCGTCAGCTCCGGAATAAAAGAAACGGAGGAAACATAACATGAAAGAAGTCATGGCAATCATCCGCATCGATAAAATCAACAAAACAAAAGATGCCCTAATGGACGCAGGAATCAGCTCAATGCACGTCAAAGATGTTCTCGGACGCGGCAAAGGTCTTGTCGATATTTTGCGGCTTGATGGTGCGGAAAAACTTTGGGAAGAAAAGATGGAAGAACTCGGCGCAGTCGGAAGACTCGTACCGAAAAGAAAAATTTCAATTGTTGTTCCCGATAAATTGGTAGCGAAAGTTGTAAAAACTATCATCAGCACAAACCAAACCGGTAAAAGCGGAGACGGAAAAATTTTCGTCATGCCCGTCTCAAATTCCGTCAGAATAAGAGACGCACAAACCGGAGACGAAACACTCGACGAATAATTTTGAACAAAAGAACAAAAAATTAAAAAACTTTCTGTACTTTGGATTTCGTTTACGTTCGCGGGTTTGTCTACAAACTTGCTCTTCGTTTTGTGATCAACTTGTGATCAACGAATTCTTTGGTACTTTGCGTACATAGAAAAATGAAAATTGAAATGGAAAATTATCAATTGCCGATATCCGGCGAGCAATTTCGTGAGGATGTTACTGAGGCGTATTCGCCGAAGCTTGCGAAGAAGCGTAAAAAGCAGATAGTTGTTAATCAGGTTGAGGAAGGCGATGTTGTGCCGGAGATAATGGCGAACACTCGTACTGCGCCGGGAATTATCAGCATGCGCGGTTGTGCTTACGCGGGCTGTAAAGGAGTGGTGTTGGGACCGACGCGTGATATTTTGCAAATTACGCATGGACCGATTGGTTGTGGTTTTTATAGTTGGTTGACGCGGCGCAACAAGACGCGTCCGACTTCGCTTGATGCAGAAAATTATATGAACTATGCGATGTCTACTGATTTGCAGGAAGATGAAATTGTCTTTGGCGGAGAGAAGAAACTCATGGCTGCAATTGACGAAGCTGTTGCGTTGTTTCATCCGCGTGCTATCGGTATTTTCGCGACTTGTCCGGTTGGTTTGATTGGTGATGATGTTCATGCTGTTGCGCGGGCGGCGGAGGAGAAATATCCTGGCATAAATATATTCGGTTTCTCATGTGAAGGTTACAAAGGTGTCTCCCAATCCGCCGGACACCACATCGCAAATAACAAAGTTTTCACCGATGTTGTCGGTCAAATTGATAAGCCAAAAGACGGTCAATTCAGACTAAATATTCTAGGCGAATACAACATCGGAGGCGACGCTTTTGAAATAGAACGTATCGCCGAATTATGCGGTTTAACTTTGCATTCGACGTTTTCGGGCAACTCCATTTACGATGAATTCGCTTCCTCGCACACGGCTGATTTGAATGTCGTGATGTGCCATCGTTCGATAAATTATCTTGCCGAAATGATGGAGTTAAAATATGGGATTCCTTGGTTCAAAGTGAATTTAGTCGGTGCGGAAGCAACATCGAAATCATTCAGGAAGATTGCAAAATTCTTTAACGATGCCGATTTGATTGAGCGTACGGAAAAAGTGATAGCAGCGGAGATGGCGATAGTTCAACAAGTACAAGACGAAGTCCGTCGGCGTTGCGAAGGCAAAACGGCGATATTGTTTGTTGGCGGTTCGCGGGCGCATCATTATCAGGATTTATTGAGGGAGATTGGGGTGGTGACGATTGCGGCGGGCTATGAGTTCGCGCATCGCGACGATTACGAAGGGAGAAAGGTTTTGCCGAGTATTACTGTCGATGCTGATTCGCGGAATATCGAGGAGTTGACGGTTACTGCGGACGCGAATAGATATAACCCAAGAATATCCGAAGAAGAACGCAAAGCGCGCGAAGCCGACGGTTTCGCGTTCAGCGACTATCGCGGAATGATGCCGGAAATGCCAGCCGGAACGTTGATAATTGATGATTGTAACCAATATGAATTGGAGAAATTGATCGAGTATTATCATCCCGATCTCATCTGCGCAGGGATCAAAGAAAAATATATCGTACAAAAACAAGGTATCCCAATGAAACAATTGCATAGCTACGATTACATGGGACCGTTTGCAGGATTCAAAGGTGCCGTAAACTTCTATCGCGAAATAGATCGATTACTGAATTGTAACGTGTTTAAGTTTGCCAAAGCTCCTTGGGATGAATCGCCGGAATTAACCGCAACATACGGTTACAACTCATAAACAAAACATATAGAAACGTACAGCAACGTACTATGATTTCGTTGCCGCGTTAACCAATATTTGTCAATATTTATAGAAGAGAAAAATGTTATTACGTCATACTCCACCCGGACTTTCTGAGCGGAAGGCGCTCACTGTTAATCCTGCGAAAACTTGCCAGCCTATTGGTGCAATGTACGCTGCGCTTGGGCTGCATAACTGTATGCCGCACAGTCACGGATCGCAAGGTTGTTGCTCGTATCATCGCAGTAGTCTGACGCGGCATTACAACGACCCAATCATGTCAACAACGTCTTCTTTTTCCGAAGGTTCGTCCGTATTCGGCGGGCAAGCGAATCTTCTTGAAGCGTTCACGAATATTTTTACTCTGTACAATCCGGACATAATAGCGGTAAATACAACTTGCCTTTCGGAAGTGATTGGGGACGATTTGGTACAGATAATTAAGAAGGCTTACGAAGATAAAAAAATACCGGAAGGTAAAATTGTAATCCACGCAAATACTCCTTCTTTTAAAGGATCACACATTACCGGATACGCAAATATGGCGGCGGCAATGGTGCGGTATTTTGCCAAAAATACAGGTAAACGTAACGGCAAAATTACATTGATTCCGTCGTTTATTGAGCCGAGTGATATGACCGAGATCAAACATATCGTTTCGGAAATGGGCATCAAATATATTATGTATCCTGACACGAGTGATGTTGTGAACAGCCCGATGGATGGACATTTTAGGATGTTCCCCAAAGGCGGATGTCCGGTGGATAGTGTGGTTGCGTCCGGTGATTCGGATGCGGCGATTGCGATTGGTCGCCTCGGCGCGATGTCTGCAACGAGTCTGCTTGATACACAATGCAAAGTGCCGGTACATGCGGTTGATCTTCCGATAGGGATAACTCAAACGGATATTTTTGTTGACATGCTTCGCAAGCTTGCGGGAGTTGCGGTGCCGGAGTCGTTGCGTAAAGAGCGCGGTCAACTGGTCGATATTCTTTGCGATATGAATCAATACACCTACGGCAAAAAAGTCTCATTGTTGGGTGATCCTGATGTGTTGTTGTCGATGGTTCAATTTTGTCGTGATGCGGGTATGGAGGTGTTGCATGTGTTGACGGGAACGCCGCTGGGCAAAGTAAAATTAGAAGAACGCGTCAAAGAAATGTGCGGCGAAAACGTCATCGTCAAATCAGGCTTGCAATGCGATATGTTCATGTTCCACCAACTCGTACAAGAGAATAGACCAGACTTGATTATGGGCAATACGTATTGTAAATATCTTTGTCGTGATTTGGATATTCCGTTGTTGCGAATAGGTTTTCCGATCTATGATCGCATTGGTCAATCTTATGTTCCGATTACCGGCTATCGAGGCGGTATGCATCTCTTGCTGAAAATTTTGTCCATCTTCATGGACAGACAAGATAGAGATGCGGAAGAGGAAAATGTAGAATTGATAATGTGATTTTGATAATGGTGATTTTGATAATGTGATTATTGTCAAGTCAACGTAATGTAGATGACCACGTAATGTAGATGACCACTCAACGCGCGGTCGTATATTGTAGGGGCGAAGCCTCGTTATACCACACATCTTTTTTTGATAATACGGAACAAACGAAAAATACAAAATAAGCGAATGTAATTTCTAAAAATTACTATTTTTAACGCGAAATACACGAAAATACGAAACACGCTAAACTTTAATAAACACTGAAAAATCACTTTCGCGAATTTCGTTTTTTAGCGTGTTTCGTGTTAAAAAAATTATTTCGTTATATTTCGTATTTTTTGATTGTTTCGTATTCTCAAAAAAAATTATCTATTGGTTTTTGTTTCAGCTCTACTGTGAAATCGTAATGACCTCCGCTTGTGACTTCGCATGATAAACCGGACGAGTCAGGTCGCTCATATTTCTCATCAATATACTTTTTGCACTTGAAAATTCCCTTTTCAAGTGCAATCACCATATGATTTATAGAGGTGCAAGTTACTGATTTGTAGAGACGCAAGGCATTGCGTCTCTACTTTGTCTTTTATCGATACACCGTATCAATACGCTGCCTCAACGCCCCGAAAGGGCAAAATATCATAGCGTAGGGCAACGCCCTACGACAATTGATTGTAAATAACATTCGCCCCAACGGGGCAATAATATCAGACCAAACGGAAGTTTTTAGTTTTCAGTGTCGATTCGTTAGCGACGGGGGCTTGCCCCCGTTATACCACACAAGTTTTTTTGAGAATACGAACCATACGAAAAATACAAAATAAACGAAAAGAGTTGATGGTAAAATTTCGTTTTTTTCGCCTATTTTGTTTATTCCGTATTCTCTAAAAAAA
>JAISQS010000044.1 GCA_031274045.1 Planctomycetaceae bacterium
TTGGGGCGTTGCCCCGAGTGGTGTTTGTGAATCCCTTTCGTAGGGCGTTGCCCTACGCTATGAGCTTGTTGCCCTTTCAGGGCGTTGATACTGCGAATAAAAGACACAATGTAACACCCCCCACAAAATCCGAAATAATCAGTCTAAATCAACAACGAACAGTCTCTTCAAAATTCAAGACAAAAATGACCAGCGTTTTTTTGTCTTCTTTTTTGTTGCTTTCTTCGTGCTTTTTTTTGGTTTTTTTGGGGGGGAAGTTCCAAACATTCCTGCAAGGACGACATTACATTGTTCGATGTCAAATTCTTCAGGATCGTAATCGCCTAACCAATCGAGAAGTTCATTTTCATCTTCACCTGTTTCCGTATTTTTGAGGGCTTCAATGATATCGTAATATCCGCCAACACCGCCGCAATCCTCCGGCGGGCAATTTCGTTTTCCCGCCAAAACAAAAACCGGCGACTCACCTGAATGATTATAATCAGGATTTTCAACGACAATTTCATGATCCCATGAATCACCGAAATCGTAAATATAACGAAATTTCATCCCTTTCCGCGTAAAAAATGTCAAATCAAAATCTGCCACGTCTTCCTGACCGAAATCATCAAAACCAAACCCCCCAAAAGAGCCGCCCATGTTCGTTATTGGACGAGAAAAATGCCGCCCAGTTTGATTGCTACCGATAATAAATTCGTAAAGATGAGCATTTTCCCAGCCCATAACAACTTGCAAAACATCATGTAAATCTTCAAGCGTCAAATCATCCGGCACCACAATACGACGCCAGATGGACGGTTGAATATTTTTGAGTGAAACTTTCAGTTGCAAGAATCTGCATTCTGTCGGTTTGGACGTACTCACTTTTGACGGTTGTGTCTGAACCGCATTTTTTTGAAACACTTTTTCAAGAGAACAAAGTATTTGTTCAATTGTCTTCTTTGGCATAACAGCCTCCTATCGGTTTGTAAAAGTTTTTCATCCCACAATGGAACGACGAAAAATCAAAGCACTATTGTAAAATAATCTAAATCAACCGCAAGCCAGTCAAATTACAAAATCCGAAATATATCAGAGAAAATTGGCAACGCGTTAGTAAAACAATCTTTTTTAGCACGCAGATAACGTGGATTATCAGGATTTGCGCAGATTTTTGTTATAGATGCTGGTATACTTTTGTCTGCTAATCTTCTATCTGCGAATATCCTTAGAATCTGCGTCATCTGCGCGCTAAAATACGTTTTAGTGTCATAAATAAGGTTGATTAGAGCGGATATTTCGCTGATACATTACCAAAATCCGAAATAATCAGAAAAGAACCAATACTGAAAACGCCGAACATCAATTTCTGTTCCTTCCGCTTTTCCGTGCTTTTCTGTGTTTGTCTGTGTTGAAAATAATTATGTGTTAGTTGTCGGTTGTTCTTCCTGTTGCTATGTCGAATTCTGCGATGCTTGGGATTAGCATTGCGATTGTTGTAAATCCGAATGCGCCGACCAACACAACAAAGACCAAATGATACGCACCAAGCAGCATTGTCGTTATGATGTAGAAGACTGAAATTGGCAAAATGAAAGACGCTGTTGCAATTGCCGACGAAGGATTTCTTGCCCCGAGCGTGACATACAACCCAATTCCACCGCCAATCATAAACGCCGAAAACGGGATTAGTTGCGTTTCAAACGAACCACTAAAAGCAATCATTATCCAAATACACGCAGCCACCCCAACAAACAAGAAAAACACTATTCCAAGACTTGTCGCGGTTGCGGCTTTTGTGTTATCGTATTGCATTCCGATGTAGATGCCGACCATCGACACAAACGCATACAACGTCACCAACCCCGCCAACAAAAAAAACAAAGAACGCCCATCCACAGCACGATAAAAATAAAGATACACACAGACCAAAATTGGCAACAACACAATCCATTTCATATTGAAAAACACGCCGCCGATTTTGCCGAATACGTATTCTTTCGGAGTTATATCACTGACCAACAAAAGATTAAATGTCCCCGCGTCCTTCTCGGAAGTTTGCGAAGTGATCGCTTGCACGTTGACAAGAACCAACGACAACAAAAACAACGGCACCACCGAACCCGCTAAATCCGCCGCCGTCGGAGCAACATTCGACTGCAATACCGTATGCAACATCCAAACACTCATCACAAAAAACGCCATGAAACCAAATTGAACTATCCATATTCTACGCCCATAAGCACTCGTCATTATCTCTCGCCAAATAATCGGATTGTCCCAAGCGTGTCGGGTTGTCCGGCGGCTAAATATCCGCGTCAAAATGCCAGCCGCCGAATCTGTTGGTGCGTGATTTGGATTGTGCAAAATTGATCGGTCGCCGGATGCGGAGGCGGTGTTTTGGTCAATGTTTTTGTCAATGTTTTTGTCAATATTTTTGTCAATATTTAATTGTTCGTTTTCTGTTCCAAAGTTATTTTTATTTTTTCGCCAAGTATCCTCTTCGATGGTATTGATTCGTGCTTCGCGTGACGGATTCCAATTTCGCACCATCACGATTGCGAGCAGATTGACCAACACGGTAACGGCACCGCTTGCAAATAGAAAACCTGTTATCGGACCGGATACACCAACAACCGTAAACACATCACCCAACTCAATCGCAGGACGCGACGCAACCAATACCGCACTCCAAGGACTAAACATCGCAGCAAGCGAACCCGCGTCAATTTGATAACCGGCAATATCAATTTTTGTAACAAAAATACCAAGACCAACCGCCTCCCAAACACTAATCCAAAGAACAATCAAAAGAATTGTTGAGGCAATTGACTGAAACGTCTTCTCACGCCAAAGAGCAATACAACTCCCCAAACTACCGCACGCAAGCATTGAAAAAAGCGTAACAAACAACACCCGCACTATCTGATAATACGAAATTCCACCCAACAACGCTATCGTCATAAAAATTGGAATCGACACCGCAAGCATCATCAAAATATTGAGAAGACCCGCAAAAAGTTTACCAAGAACAAGCTCACTATTTGACATACGAGTCAACAGAAGAAGTTGCAGCGTCTTTCGCTCTTTCTCTTGACCGACAGCACTAGCCGCTATCGTAGCCGCAAAAAAAATCGCAAGCACCAATTGAATCGGCGCAAGAAATTGAAAAAGCATCGCTCCAAACCGAGCAAAATCACCGGGATCAGAAATCAATTGCGTACCGCTAATAACAAGCCAAGCCGTCGCAATCAAAAGCAACATAACCCCAGAATACAACCCACGAATCACATACGTCCAATCACGACGCGGCGCAATCGTCAACTCTCGCGTAAAAACAGGTCCAATAAACATCGTCTTTCAACTTTCTAAAAAATAATTTTGACAAAATACAAAATAACAACTATCACAAAATAACAATAAACTTGTTCCATTATCGTTGCCGTTATTTGGGCGTTAGGCGTTAGGTTCGTTGACTTCCTGCCTCTTTGCCTAACGACTGTTACATTTTCTTTCAGGTCTTGCAATCTATTGGATTGATTCCAGAATTTCGATTACGTCTTCTTCTGTTAGTTCTCTTGGGTTTCCTGACATGCTTGAGCCTTTTGAATCTTTCGCAATTTTTGGAATGGATTCTTTGTTTATGTTTAGGTCTGATAATTTTTCCGGTGTTCCTAGTTGTCGGCACAAAGATTCAACAAAATTGATTAACAAATCAGTCGCTTTTTTGTCGGATATTTTTTGATCTAATTTTAGCAATCGGCGGGCGAGTTGAGCGTATTGTTGCGAGCAGACGATTGCGTTTGCTTTCAAAGTTGGCGGCAACATGAGGGCGCAAGCGGCACCGTGCGTTATGTTACAATGCATCCCCAATGCCGGAGCGACACCATGCGCCATTCCCAATCCTGCATTCGCAAGCGTCACACCAGACAACAACGCCGCATAAGCAACATCACTCCGCGCCGCCAAATTATCCGGCTCACCAACAAGCAACGGCAACCCGCGAAAAGCATACGATAACCCTTGTTCAACCAACGCGTCCGTTAAGGGTTGATGGCGTTTGCTGACGTAGCTTTCAAAAAGTTGCGTTACGGCATCCATTCCCGATTCCGCCGTCACCCGCTTTGGACAACTCAACGTAAACTCCGGATCAATCAACACCAATCTCGGAATCAATCGCTCATCACGCAAACTCTTCTTGAACAGACCAAACCCAGCCGAAACATCCGCCGCACTCGATGAAATAACCGCGTTTTTTGTTGCCTCCGAACCTGTACCCGCAGTTGTCGGCACCGCAACAACAGGCAACGGCGGCTCAACCAACTTCAACCCCGAACCAACCCCTTCAAGATAATCCCGAATTGAAACATCAACCGATCTTTTTTGCGTGATCATTGCCGCAATCGCTTTGCCAAAATCTATCGCAGAACCGCCGCCAACCGAAACCACAACCAATCCGTCAAACTTGCCGTTCGATAATTTGCCGGACAAAAGTTCAGACACGAATCCATCCACAACAGATGTATCCGGCTCACTCGATATATTTTTCGCCGCAATTATTTCAACTCCAGCCGACTCAAGATTGCAAATCACCGCACGCAAAATACCATTGCGATCAAGACTACGAGAACCGGAAATCAAAATCACACGACCGCCAATACCGCAAACTTGCAAACCCAAATCAACTCGCCGACCCGCACCAAAAATTATCTTGCGCGGAAACACCAATTCAAAAAACATACATCACCTCAAACACACATCAACACCACACCAAAATCATAAACAAACCCCAAAACACAAAAGGGTCGATATTATATTCACATCGTAACGTTGTTACTATACAC
>JAISQS010000154.1 GCA_031274045.1 Planctomycetaceae bacterium
TTTTTTTTAACGCGAAACACGCTAAAAAGCGAAATTCGCGAAAGTGATTTTAAAAATTGTTTTTAGAAATTAATTTTCGTTTATTCCGTATTTTTCGTATGGTTCGTATTCTCAAAAAATAGAGCCAAATTTTTCCGCGATTCAAATTGACCATGATAACAAGTTTATCCAATCCGAAAATTAAAGATGCGTGCAAATTACGTGAAGGAAATTATCGGCGGTCAACGGGGCGTTTTTTGGTTGATGGGTTGCGTGAGATAGAACGCGGCGGAATTAGCGGGGTATCTTTTTTGGGATTTTTCGTCTTGGAATCTCATGTTGAGATTGTGTTGAATCTTCTCGAAAAATTTGCGTTGAAAAATGAATCCAGCAAAAGCAAAAATCTAACAAATCGTTCCGGCAACTATTCGCCGGAGATCATAACAGTATCTAATCCTGTTCTCGACAAAATCAGTTTTGGTAACCGCAATGAAGGAGTGATCGCAATTGCGGAGATACCGCGCGAACGGCATGAGCAATTTTTGAATAGACCGCAAGATTCGTTGCGATTGATTGCGGTGCTTGAGGGGGTTGAGAAGCCGGGCAATATTGGTGCAATTTGCCGCAGTGCGGATGGTGCAGGATTGGATGGGATAATGTTGGTTGATCAGTTGACTGATTTGTATAACCCAAATGTAATCCGCGCAAGTTTGGGAACAATTTTCAATATGCCGATCATCGAAACAGATTCGCAAAAGGCAAAAATTTGGTTACAAGAACGAAATTTCAACATCGCCGTTGCCCAATGTAACAACGCAATAACGTACACAAAATACGATTACCCCAAACCAACCGCAATTGTTTTGGGCAGCGAAGCGAACGGCTTATCAAAAAAATGGAACGCCCCGAACTACACCGCAATCTCAATCCCGATGCTCGGTATTGCCGACAGTCTAAACGTTTCAGCCGCCGCCGCAGTAATCTTCTACGAAGCAAAAAGGCAACAAACAAAGCAGACACCATAAGGTATACTTCCGGCGGTCATAAAAATAACGTTAGGCAGGTGTGGCGTGAGGCGTGAGGCGGGAAGAAGACAGGAAGGCATCGGCAACTAACCTAACGCCTCCCTGCCTAATACCTCAAACCTTCCCGCCTATACAGGATAAAAACATACATTTATGATCGCCGAAAGTATAGTTAGAAGTTGTTGCCAAGAGTATATGGTAAAATTCAATTGTTTTGTTCAATTCTTCGGATTCCGGCATTTTGCAAATATTCTATTTTGCCCTAATTACCTGTTTGTGTGTGAGTGAATTGAAAAATTTACAAAATGCAGACTGGTTGTTTTTTTCTAAAAAAAATATATTTCTATAATATCGCATTATTTACAACAATATCATAGATAATTTAAATCTGTTTGGTACGTTATGTGAGGTATAGGTTTTCGGTTGCAGGTATCGCCCAACGAGAAAAGTTGGCTATAATTTTTTCGGTTCACGGTTTTTTTGAGGCAATGATGCGGAGCGACGGGTTAAAAAAGAATCAGTTGCAGTTTAAAACTAACAAAAAACTACCGCGTCCGTCATAAAAATTACAACAGCACCACCGGCAGAAAAAACCTACCGTTAATACGTGTTTTGGGATATGTTGAAAAAAACTTGTTTACAAATTTAACAATGTCAACCATAATCACTGCTGGTGTTGTATGAGTTTGAGTATGTGCGGTTTTGAGGATAGCCGGAATGGATGCGGTTTGAATCAGAAATATCCGCTTATTGATAAAAAATTTGAAATGAAAGTAGGAGGTGAAAAATGAATTGTGCGACTAAAATTGATAACCGTTGCTTATCATATTGTGAGGACAAATTTTCTGCGTCAAAGTTTGCAGGTACAGTTACGGACAGACCGGTTAGGTTGACGGTGCATCCGCGTTTCGATACTAATGATATTGTTGACGAGACAGATGCTTCCGCTGATTATTCAAAATGGACAGATGAGGCTTTGTTGCTTGAGTTCCGCGTGTCGAAGCGGCGTGAGCTTTTTGAGGAACTTGTGCAACGTTACGAGCGTGATTTGTTCAATTACCTTCGACGTTATATGGATGATATTGGCAATGTCGAAGATGTATTTCAATTAACATTCATGCAAGTTTATTTGAAATGCGAACAATTTGAGTCGGGGCGAAAATTCCGTCCGTGGCTCTACTCTATTGCCACAAACAAGGCGATAGACCTACACCGCAAAACAAATAAACGGTTTCGGCTGATCAGTATTGATGAAGCGAGTAATACTGATTCGGGCATGACGCTTGGCGAAACTGTTGAGAGCAATACGCCCGACCCGCTAAGCGATAGCATCAACGACGAAGAAGCACAAAGAGTCCGAAAGGCAATGGAAAAGTTGCCTGAAAATTTACGTCAGACATTGTATTTAGTTTATTTTCAAGGCTTGCCGTATCGTGAAGCTGCCGAAACTCTCGGCATCCCTTTCGGCACAATAAAAAGCCGACTAAACCAAGCTATACACAAACTAAACACAATCCTGAAAAATTAAATCACCCAACGTCAGATTAAACAAAGAGGACACGAAGAACGCAGAGAAAAAATTTTTCTTTGTGAACTTCGTGTCCTCTTTGGTTTAAAAAATTTTATTTTAATGTTTACATTGTTTCATCGGGACAAAAGTTGTGCTGCGCGTTGCGGTCAAATTGTGACGGCGCATGGTACTGTTTCAACGCCTGCGTTTATGCCGGTTGGTACGCTTGGAACAGTGAAGGGAGTTGAGCTGTCACAACTGGAATCGACCGGTGCTGAAATGATTCTCGGCAATACGTATCATCTTTCTTTGAGACCGGGCAGTGAGGTGGTGCGTGATCTTGGCGGTTTGCATAATTTTATTGGTTGGAACAAACCGATTCTTACTGACAGCGGCGGCTTTCAAATTTTTTCTTTGGCAAAAATAATGAGTCTTGACGAACAAAAAGCGGTTTTCCGTTCTCATATTGACGGCAGCAAATTTGAGTTGTCGCCGGAGAAGTCGATCAAGATACAGGAGATGTTGGGGAGTGATATTGCGATGGTGCTTGATCATGTGGTTGCGTTGCCCAATAAATATGAGGTGATTGAGAGTGCGATGCTGCGTAGTGTGCGTTGGGCAAAGCGTTGTAAGGCGGCGGCGAATCATCCGTATCAGGAGCTTTTTGCGATAGTTCAAGGCGGACTTGATCGGAAGTTGCGTAGTGATTGTGTTGCGATGCTTTTGGAGATTGGTTTTTCGGGTTATGCGATTGGTGGGTTGAGTGTTGGCGAGAGTCCGCAAGAGATGTATGACGTTTTGGATTTTACGTTGCCGCTTATACCGGAGCAGCGACCGCGTTATTTGATGGGGGTTGGAACACCGGTTGATATTTTGAATGGGATATTACGCGGGGTGGATTTATTTGACTGCGTAATGCCAACACGAAACGGTCGCAACGCATTCGCCTTCACTGATAAAGGAATAGTACGATTAAGAAACGCAAAACACAAAACAGACAATAAACCTCTGGACGAAGAATGTACTTGTCCGGCGTGCAAAAGAAGTCGGGGATATTTGAGACACCTATTCAACGCAAAAGAAATGCTAGGTCCAATTCTCTTGACAATACACAACCTAACCTACTACCAACGACTAATAAAAAAAGCAAAAACAGCCATCGAAAATAATAACTTCAAAAACTTCTACAACGAACAAATCAATACCCTAAACGAACAAATATCATAAAATACGACTCAATGAATAGCGTTGGTGAAGGTATAAAAAAATCGTAATACATCAATGAAAATTGTCAACGCGATATTAAAACAAACCTTATTTTTACCTGATTTTTCCCAAACATAACACTAAACCTTTTTTGGCACGCAGATGACGCAGATGATCAGGATTTGCTCAGATTTTTTTATAAATGCCTGTTTTTCTTTATCTGCGCATATCTTTAAAATCTGCGTTATCTGCGCGCTAAAAAAGCTTAATGTAGATATTTTTTGGCTCTTTTATATTTTTTTGTTGGTAAACTAACATAAAAGAACTAAAAGAGTTGACAGAAATCTACAAGCTCTTGAAAAACACCGGATACGGAGCCGGAAGTTTCTACGAAACAATGGGGCAATAATGGGGCAAATGGGGCACCAATGGGGCAT
>JAISQS010000160.1 GCA_031274045.1 Planctomycetaceae bacterium
AATAAGGTAATAAGGTTGAAATTTTTTATTGTCAATGGCTACTAAGGTTGTTTTGTTGAGGAAAAATCAGGTAAAAATAAGGTTGAGTTAAAGCCGAATATTTCGCTGATATATTACAAATGTTCGTCGTCCGCTGTTAATTTTGTGATGATAAATTTCAGAAGTTACCAAAGTAAAAATCAAAGTAAAAGTAAAAAATTATGACAGTCAAAAAAACATCAAAGAAAAAAGCTAAATCTATTCCTCCGGTTTTGGAGCGGTTAGGGGCGGCGGTGAATGTTGCCAAAGAGAATCGTGGCAATGATATTGTTGTGCTTGATATTCGCGGGTTGACGAAGGCGTTTGATTATTTCTTAATTGTGTCTGGAACGAGTCGCCGTCAGGTCAATTCGATTGCCGATGAAATTCAGAAAAAGTTGGCGGGCGAGATGGGCGATGAATGTCTTTCAATATCGGGTTATAAGGAGGGGCGTTGGGTTGTGATGGACTATGGGGATATAGTTGTGCATCTTTTTGAACCGGAGACGCGAACCTTCTACGCACTAGAAGAACTCTGGGGAAAAGCAATAAAAATACCAGATAACGACCCACAATTTATACAGAAATAATACGCCCGCAGCAGACAGAAAATTAACGTAAATTTACGATAAATCTGGAAATTTTGCGAGGAATTCGGTTGGGTTACACACCAAAACTTCCTTAAAATAGATTTTTTCCAAACCGCGTTTAAGATTACCAAGAGACTCCCGATCTTTTGTACCCCTTGTCCGTTGAGAAATCCAATCTCTGATAATAGATCGGTATACATCATCTTGACAAACAAGCACAAATACCAAATTCTCACGGGTATACTCAATCGTTGAATCCAACGCTTCTGTTAACAGTAACAAACTGTCGAAAACTTTAGTCCAAAGTTCACGCCCATTTACTGTACCATTCTTAAATTCTATTAAGTAGAACAAACCATCCGCATACCACAAAGCATCACAAGATTTCGGAAGCATAAGCGGAACAAATTTACTTGCAACTCTTTCTTTATAAGTATCAAAATCAACAACATCCAAGTGTCTGTCTATCATCACACACTTATTCGCCTTATCTTCTGATACTTTTGCAAATGTAGCAGCAAACTCACCAAGCAACTGCTCATATCTTTGGACGGGATTAATCACAACGTTTTTCCTCCAATTGATCCAACGGTTCTGCCAAAAGTTTATAAATACTTCCCGTATGTTTTGTAACATCTTCTGCGCAGCAATATTCATCGCCGTTTGTGGTCAAGTAGTAATTACAGTTGTCGGCTATACCTTGATCGGCGGAGTAGACTTCCAAAGCATCCAAAAAATACGGACTGTGCGTCGTGAGTAGGATTGTCAACTTAAATTCTTTTTGCAGCAAGACCAGTAGTTTGGCAAATTCTATTTGCCATTTGGGGTGTAGATGTATTTCCGGTTCGTCCAGTATCAAGACATCTTGTTCTTTTAATTCGCCGACTTCTAACAGCCGTTTAATTATCAAGAACGGTTTCATTCCCGCCGAGACATCTGTGAACGATAACGGATATTCCAAATCACACAACTGAAAACCCCAGCCTTGTTCTGTTTTTTTGAAGTCCCCGCAAACCACCGAATTTATGTGAGTTAAAATATTATCTAACTTTTGTTTTGCTACGGCTGCTTCGATGATTCCGTTCTCATCTTCATTACGTCTTAAGTATTTAATCAGTAGCCCTTGATGACTGTATTTCGGGTAGGGCAATTGATTATATTGGTTAATCTTGTCCAGAATAAACGGCGTGTCAATATAAAATGCCTTGTGCATGACTCCAACATCATCAATGTAACTTACACATTCGCTCCCCTTAATTATGGCTTGCAATTGTTTCTCCCTGATTGTCAACGAGATTTCGCCTGTTGTATTTGGTTTGTTGACGTGTAGCACTTGTCCGTCAAAAACTGCTTTGAGATACCGTGTCAATAAGTCCCTTTGCATCTGTTCATCGCTGATCGCTATATACGTTTCAAGTTGGGATTTTAAGATGTCCGCAACATCTTTATCAACACCCGCGCCGTGTTGTTTAGCCGTCAAGCCGTCAACAATTGCCCGCAATTTTTCTACCGAATCCGCATCACTTATTTTTTTGGACAAAATATCAACATCTATTGACGCACCGGAACGCAGATGACGTGAAGATAGCTGAATCAACTCAAAGATACTTTTTTTACGCTCTGTTCGTATTGTTCTTGCCGAGTCAAAAAAGGCAGCAAACATACAAAATAACGCTTTCCCAAACGTGCTTTTGCCCGTGCTGTTCTTACCTGCCAAAACAGTTATACCCCGCAGTTCAAGCCTTGCTTGCTCAATCTTCCCAATATTTTTAAGCTCAAAAAACATACATCACCCCTAAACTATAAAAAACATCCGTAAACCAACAACAAAAAATATTAAACCACAAAAGACCCCTTTGACAACCCGACAAGAACACAATTAGAAAAATACGAAAACGTCAAGATTATTCGTTGCGTTAATTAAAACCAACAAATCGATTGCAAAGCGCAACAAAAAAAACGCGATAGAACACCGCGAATCAGAACCACGAAATACCGAAGAGAGGACTCGAACCTCCACCCTGTTTAACCAGGACTAGGACCTGAACCTAGAGCGTCTGCCAATTTCGCCACTTCGGCAATTGTTCTCGTGCCTATCGTATTCATCAAATCTGTACCAATCAAATCTGACCAACTAAATCTGTGCCAATTAAATCTGTACCAATTAAACAATGCGTGATCAGGTTTTAACTTTCTGCCGTTTTGATTTTCTTAATTTGGAGTTTGCCGGACGTTTGCCGTGGTTTGCTTTCTTTTTACCGTGTTGTGGTTTTGACATGATTTGGTTCCTTTTTTTTAATTGTTTGTAGTGTTATTTTGTTTTTCGTTCAAGAAAATTATTCCTCGAACTCAACTCAATACCATGCGCAACATATCACATACGCAACGCACTCCTGAAGAAAATCGAAGCGTAAGTAATATTGTCTATCGCAATATTTGACCTCTATTTTCAAAAGGGAATGGAATTGTAAGCATTCTCTTTATGTTGTAAAGGGGGACTCAAAAAATTGGTATTGTGTAGATTCTTTGATTTAGTTACACTTCGCAAAGTTTGCGGCGCGCCGCGCGAGGATAAATTTTACCCGCTGCGGACAATCGGACAAATAAACAAGCAGTGTTGTAAACCGCAGTGTTGTAAACCGGCAATATTGCCGACCGACAAAATGAATACCGGAGTTACCGGAACCCAAAAAAAATTAAAGGAGAACGATAAGAATGCGATCAATTGCAATAATGAATCAAAAAGGCGGCGTTGGCAAAACGACTACGGCTGTTAATGTTAGTGCCGCGCTTGCAGCGACCGGCGTGAAGGTGTGTATGATTGATCTTGATCCTCAAGCTCATGCGTCGTTGCATTTCGGTGTTGAGCCGCAAGTCGAGTTTGATTCGGTTTATGATGTGTTGGTTGGTGATATGAAGTTGCGTGATGTCAGGCGGCAAGTGAATGATAATCTTTGGATTGTTCCGGCGCATCTTGATCTTGCGTCTGCGGAGATGGAGCTTGCCGGTGTGGTTGGGCGTGAGGTGATTTTGCGTGACAAGTTGGCGGAGGATGATATTGGTTTCGATTATATTTTGATTGATTGCCCGCCGTCGCTCGGTGTATTGACAATCAATGCACTAACGGCAGTGGATGAAGTTTTCATTCCATTGCAACCTCACTTTTTGGCGTTGCATGGATTGAGCAAGTTATTGCAGACAATAGAATTGGTCGCAAAAAGATTGAACAACAGACTCATGTTGAGCGGTGTTATTCTTTGCATGTACGATGGTCAAACCAGACTCGCTTCTGAAGTCGCGGACGATATTGACACCTTTTTCAAACAAGCACAAGCAAAACCAACCGTATGGTCAAACGCACAAATGTTCCACACAAAAATAAGACGAAACATCAGATTAGCCGAAGCACCAAGCTTCGGAAGACCAATATTTGAATACGACCCACACTCAAACGGTGCCGAAGATTACAGAAATCTTGCCGGAGAAATCCTCTGCCAAACCAGATAATTTTAAGCACAACACAACCGTCACGCTCACGTCTCCACAATTTTTGTTGCGCAATATCGACGTGTAAAAAATATATCTTGACGCGGCGGTCTTGTTGGGTATACTGGCGACCGTTTCGTTTTTTACTCGTAAGAGTGAGAGGTGTTGTTTGTTTTTTGTTCAATATAATTTCTATTTCAATTTAATATTTGAAAATCTATGAGTAGTGATATTCAACAGATACGTAATCTTGTTTCAGGTCAAATGGACAAGTTGCAATCTATACGGTGTGAGGTTGCGCGGACGATAGTTGGTCAGGAGTCGATGATCAATGGTCTTTTGATTGGTCTTTTGACGCATGGACATATACTTCTTGAGGGAGTGCCGGGGTTGGCAAAAACGACGGCGATAAAGTCGCTTGCGGATGTGATTGCGACGCGGTTTCAGCGAATCCAATTTACGCCGGATTTATTGCCGGCGGATCTTATTGGGACAATGATTTACTTGCCGAATGAGGGCAATTTTAAGACTCGCAAGGGACCGATATTTTCCAATTTTATTCTTGCGGATGAGATAAATCGTGCGCCGTCGAAGGTACAATCGGCGTTGCTTGAAGCGATGCAGGAGCGGCAAGTTACGATTGGAGATCAAACGTATCCGTTGGAAGGATTGTTTCTTGTGATGGCGACGCAGAATCCGATTGAGCAAGAGGGGACGTATCCTTTGCCGGAAGCGCAAGTGGACAGATTTATGTTGAAGTTGCGGGTAACGTATCCGTCAAAGGATGATGAGTTGTTGATACTTGATCGTGCGTTGTTGAATGAGCAGCCTAAAATAAAGCCGGTTGTGACTGCGGCTGAAATTGTTGGGATGCAGAGGATAGCGGAGCAGATTTATATTGATGCGAGTGTGAAGGAGTATATTTTGTCGATTATTCGTGCAACGAGATTTCCTGAGGTGATGGGTTTGAAGCAGTTGAAGCCGATGATTGAGTTTGGTGCGTCGCCGCGTGCTACTATTTTTCTAGGCAAAGGAGCCAAAGCCGCCGCGTTCCTAGCCGGACGCGGATACGTCACTCCACAAGATGTCAAAGATATCGCATACAACATATTGAGACATCGTATAATTTTGACATACGAGGCGGAGGCGGAAGAAATCACATCGGAAAAAATAATTGAAAAAATATTAGACACACTGCCGGTGCCGTAGTATGAAAGTTCTGGAATTGTTAATGCTGTTCCGAAAAAATAATTCACAAGCCGCGTTAACGACGTGGGCTTGCCCCCGACGAAATGGTGCGGTAATCGTGTTGATATTCCAAACCTTCACCCGTCGGCGTAGCCGACAATTGCCGCGAAGCGGCGCGGACTGGAACGCGGGTGTCCCGCCCGCCTCTGTGCATTAGGAAACCGAATAAGTTTGGAAGGAACGCCAAGACGTGTCGGAGGACATTTGCCAACACGTTTTGGCGTTCAGTTCCAACTTGTTCGGTTATATTACGCACAGAGGCGGGCGGGATGCCCGCGTTCCAGTCCGTCGCCGCTTCGCGGCGAACTTATGTTATAACAAGGTGTTACCCTACGCTATGAGGTGTTACTCTTTCAGGCTATTGATACGGTGTATTGATAAACAACACTGATTTTTTGTTAAGGAACAAGTCCAATATGAAAACCTTAAATATACCCTCAAAATATCGAAATGATATTGAAACGGCTGTAACATGCCTCAAGAACGAAGGCTGTTCAGATGTTTATCTATTCGGATCAATCGTTACCGGCAAGAACCACGACACGTCCGATATAGATATTGGTGTAAAAGGACTGCCCGCTAAAAAATTTATCAGAACCTACTCAATATTAAGCAGTAGATTATCAAACAAAATCGATCTCGTTGATTTTGACACCAACGCCGCCTTTTTTGAACTCCTCAAGTCATTAGAAGAGGTACAGAAAATTGGATAAAAAAATAAAACAAAAAATACTCTTTGAAATATCACAAATCGATGAATTGATAAACAGTACAAAACCGCTCCGCGACTTGTGCAAAATCAAAATACCCGATCTAGTTGAAAAATCCGCAGCGGCATTAGTATTACAATCATTTTACAACGGCATAGAAAATATACTCACAATCATAATAAAACACTTCGAGATAAAACTGCCCAACGGCAATGAATGGCATAGAAAACTACTGGAAAAA
>JAISQS010000378.1 GCA_031274045.1 Planctomycetaceae bacterium
TTCGCATTCCGTAGGAATGCAACCCTGTGACTTGCCCAATGGTGGCATTCCTACGGAATGCTCGTGTGTGGGAACATCATTTTCTACCGAGCGATGCAAACCTACGGCTTGCAAAACTATGATATTACATGGCTACTAAGGTTTGTTTTTATAAGGTTGTAAATAAGGTTTGTTTTTTCTACAGTATTGAAGTATTTCGCTGATATATTACGTTTTTAGTTTTAGCCGTTCGCGAGGGAGCTTGTTCACTGCTCCATTTTACTTTGACACAACGCTTGTGGCAGTCAACAACAGTAATTACTTCTCGTCGGTAGCAAGCTACCGTCGCTAACGGCTAACTAACAGCAGTAATGGAACAAGTCTATTGAACAAGTTGATCGAATCCGATCATTTTTACTGATTGTTTTGGATTTTGTGGGATGAAGTGAACCCTTCGATTCATCTGACCCTTTCAGGGTACTGATAAAATCCACAATGCGCGGATTACACAAAATCCAAAATGGTCAGCATTTTTATTATCAATGAAAAAATGACAAAATTTGAGAACAGATATATTCGGTTTGACTGGGCACTCAAACGTCTTTTGCGTCAAAAGGCAAATTTCGTGATACTTGAGGGTTTTCTCTCGTCCCTTCTTAATGAACGGGTACGGATCAAGCGTATACTTGAAAGCGAAAGCAACAAAAACACAGAAAATGACAAGTTTAATCGTGTTGATGTGCTGGCAGAAAACAGTCGCGGCGAACTCATTATTATTGAGGTGCAGAACAACCGCGAGTTGGATTATTTCCACCTGATGCTTTACGGTACGTCGAAGGCAATTACCGAGTACATTAGCAAGGGAAAACCGTACAAAGTAATACGGAAGATCTATTCTGTAAATATTGTATATTTTGAATTAGGACAGGGCAAAGACTACGTTTATCACGGTCGCACAGAGTTTTATGGATTACACGAAAATGACAAATTGTTGTTGACAGGATCGCAGCAGAAACAGTTTCGATGTCGAGCAGCCGGAGACATCTATCCTGAGTATTACATTTTGCGTGTTGATGATTTTGACAAGGTGGCAATTGATTCGTTGGACGAGTGGATATTGTTTTTGAAGACGGGCGAAATTCCCGATGACGCAACGGCACCCGGACTTCTTGAGGCGCGTGAGTCTCTGCGGGTAGATCGGTTGTCGCCGGAGGAACACGCCGACTATGATTCGCACATGGAAGCATTGCGTTACCAACAGAGCGTTATTCAAACCAGTTTGATTGAAGGAGAGGCGATTGGACTGGAAAAAGGACGAGAAGAAGGACGAATAATAGCCTTGACCAAAGTTGTATTGGCGGCTGTTCGGAATGGTATTTCAGAAAACCAAATTCGCACGCTTACCGGTTTGACAAAAAAAGAAATACGGGAAATACGTAATAAACACGAACAGCATTAGACTTGTTTTTATTTCGTTGATTTCTTACGCCGCCGGACAAAAACTACCGCCGCAAAAATTACCGCCGCGAAAATTACCGCCAACACAACAATACCGATAACAAAATTATGCAATAAATTTTTTGATTGAGGTTGAGATTGCGATTGAGATTGATCTTGGTTTTGGTTTTGGGGTTGTTTGGATTCTGTTGATTCTTTTTCGTCTTCGATTATTTCTTCTATCATCAATGTCTCTTTGCCCGTTGTCGGATCAACAATATATGCACGTGAATCCGTCGGATTGGCAATCGTTTTTTGTGCAAGACTAATCGCTTTTTGCAAAATCTCGGACTTTTCTGTTGCGCTAATTCGTTCTAAAAACGGTGTGATCAATTTATCTGCGAGTTCGGCAGATTTTTTTGAGTTCATCATTTTGCGGTATGGGAGTTGGTTGTCGTGCATGGTTCTCATTTTGCCGGTCGTGTAGATTAGGGCTTTTTTATATTCGTCGTCTTTTGTGTTGTCGTATTCATTGATCAATTTCTCGATCACATCTCGATTGCGCAACATGACAAGATGTTCTGTTGAAACAGATGTAGTCTTCTGGTCTTTGTTTTTTAGTCCTTCAAGTAGACCCGGAATAGCGAGAGACCAGAGCCGCCATAGTTGTTGCGAGGCATCTCCGGCATCGCCCGGGTTGGTTGTTTTGAATTGGGTCAAGAGAAACGCAACATACGTATCGATCTTTTTTTGTTCGTCGCTTGTCGGCTTATATTCACCAACAAGAAATCGCGAACCAAGAACTTTCGCCGCCTTCCAACGAGCATATTTGTCATCAGAAGTAGTAAGCCGCGTAAAATTTTCAGCATTGTCCAATACCGAAAAATCCTCACCCTGATCCTCTGGACGAATAATTGTCGGCTCTTGTGTTACAATGTTATTACTGTTTTTGTCTTGTAGTAATTTGGCTTCTACTTTTTGTTTTTCGGTACGTTTTTTATGGTCATCAATAATTTCTTTTTGATTTTTAAGCATTAGCTGATTGATATCGATGTGTGATTTTGTTTTTATATAGTTCTACTGTATTAACTTTTTTTAACTTATTGTGTGTTAGTTATTTATTTTTTGGATTTTGGGATTTTTGTGCGATTTCGCGAGCTATTTTCGTACGATAAATCCATTGTGTTGAGCGGTAGCTGGCGTATTCGTCTTGTGTACAGCTTTGCAATCGTTCATCAATCATCATACAACTAATGTACTCACGAATGCGTTGAATTGTCATCA
>JAISQS010000405.1 GCA_031274045.1 Planctomycetaceae bacterium
CGGGGTTATCAATGTTCAACACCTCCGGTGTTGTTCCAATCCAAACCGAACACACAAGTACAACGATACATGGTATCAACGTAAAAATAAATGATAGTCCAGAAAAGATGTGTGGTATAGCAAGGGGCAAGTCCCCGTCGCTAACCGTCGCTAACGTTAATCGAATACGTTATTGTTTTGCCTGGTTGGTGTAATTTGGCGGGGTTGCGGTTTCGATTTCCTGGAATGTCGGGGTTGGTCGGAAGTCTGGCATTGAGCGGTATTTGATATTTTTTTTGCCGAAGTATGTTCCGTAGTATTGCCCGTTTGAGTCGATCCATGTTGTCAATCGTATCCAATCTTCAAGCGGCATTTTTACTTCATAATGTCCTTTGTCCAACAACTTGACTAGTTTACTTGCGTGTGAGCCTAGTGAGTATGGCGGCAGGACGTGGTTGTTGCCAGCTTTGGGGTGGTTTTCGCGAATAACAGGAAACGAATTCCAATTCATCAACGTCTCATACGAACGATTGAAACGTTCTGTCAAATCGGCAGACAAGTTTATTTTGCCCTCCGGTTTTTCGTTGCTGTGGCATTTTACGCAATGTCTATCCAACACCGGTTGCACGTCGTCGATATACGAGAGCGGTCTCGCGCCTGATTTTTCACCGGGTTGCGGGGCAAGCATATCCGGCTCACGTCTCAACGCGACTGTTGAATGACTGCTTACAACCGGACTTTCCGTTGCGCGCTCGTGACAACCAACACACGACCTAACTTCTCCCGGTCGCAAATTGACAAATGTACGCTCTCTTTGAACCTCACGATAATTCGCGTCAAGAGCTTGCAAGAAAATATTTTTGTCCGCCGGAACAAGAAAATTCGCTGACCCGTCATCCTCAACCTTCACAATACCATGTTGCACCTTTAACCCAAGATGCGTATTCATCGTTACAACAGAATGCTGCTGGTCAAATTCATCGCCGTCCCAAAATCGCCTCGCCGACCAAGGACGCGGCACATGTTCATTTACGCGAATGAATTTTATTGTGCCGCGTTGTACGTTTTCCATACCGGCATAAATATCAAGCACAACTAATTGCGAGAGATTTTTTTCCGCAAGTTTTGTATCTTTTGTCGTTATCGGTGTTGGCGGAATCGGCGTTGGGCGGACTGGAATTGGACTCCAAGCGGAAAATTTATCCGGTCGATAAAGCAACTCGCGCCCCCCGTTGTCATTGATCAAATAGAGCGAATATGCGTTTGGTTCATTCCAACGTTTGTCGGGATTATACGAAACGATAAATTCACGTTCGCTTATCGGAAACGGATCCATGAACAACGGACCGCGATCCGTATTCCCTCTGCCGTCGCGTGATTGGTCGGTTTGTATAGAATTATTTTTGGCTGCGGGCGGTTCGTATAATCGTGTGAATTTTTTACCGGCTTGCGATTTTTGCCAACCCCATTGATACTGTTGATCAACTTCATCCGTAACATATTTCACGCCGTCAACCGTTCTGCGATCATACGACGTGTCAACCAAAAGAACCGTACCAACTCCAACCGGCATGTGAGGCGCACCAATACAAACAAACTTATTCGGTTGATTCGGAATCTGACGACCCGCATTAAAAACAGACGGATACGCAATATTTGCACCATAAACTTCCGTCGATGACGTACCATCAGGATTCAACGCCCACAAACCCTTATTCGTAACCGAACCATTGTCAACATACTCCCAACGAGTATACAAAATCCGACCATCAGACATCAACGTCGGGCAAGTTTCAGATAAGGAATTATTTGAAAGTTTCTCAATATTCTTGCCGTTTTTGTCTGCGCGATATAGAACAGTTGCCGTCAAATAATCGGGTGCGTCACAAAGAATACCGTGTTCGCATCTTGTTGATACGAATACGAATCCGCCGTCAGGCAAATACGCCGGATGCATGTCATCAGTAAAATGTCTATACTCGCCGACCTTCCCGCTGTGATGATGATTCTTCATCCAATATTTCGCAATACGCGCATCCTCATCATCCGGCGGAAACGTTAATTGACGCAGATTTGTTCCGTCAATATTCACTTCCCAAATGCGATAGCCTTCGCTGCTTTTTGCCCTGTAATCAAAGATAACTTTCGTTCCGTCAAAGGACAAATTACAACGTCCGATAATCCCGTCTTTCAAAGACGGCACAAGATTACGCACCGACCCGTCATTGAGCGACAACACACAAAGTTCCGACCCAAAAATACGCGAACCATCAATAAAATCAGTGTAATAATGAGACGATTGGAAGGTTGCCCGTTTGATGAAAACTATCTCATTCACGTCTGGTAAAAGTTTCCGCAACTTGTCGCGGGTTGCGGCGGTGGTAGCGGATTCACGCAATTTAATCTTCTCCGCCTCCGCACGCTTAAACTCCTCAATCTTGCCAACAAAAATATCCGTCTCAGGCAAATTCGGATCAGTAGTAATACGGAATCCGCGAATATGCGGCATACAAACCGACGCTGCGATTTTGATAGTCCAATTACCTTTGGCGAGTTTGGTTTTTGTGATTTCTTGCCATTTTAGGTTCGGGGCGTAAAATCCGCCGGTAACATCCGCGAGACATTTATTGAGTGTGATTTCGTTTTGAATTTTGTCTGCGGCGGGCTGGTTTGACTTGTCCGGCTTGACCAATTTAAGCGAAACTGAACAAGGTCGGGACGCTTTGGACGCATACAAAATCTGCACGTAATAATCCGACTCAACTTCTACCTCAAAATTCCAAGTAACAGAACCCGATGTTCCATGCAACACACAAAGATCACTCCAATCCTTGTCCATCGCTACAACATTCCCCACAAATTCGTGCGGAGTTGCAGCCGGTATGAGAATTTCTTTGACGTTGGCGGCTGATGTTGGTTGTGTTGTTGTCGAGTCAACTGACGATTCCGGTACAACTACGTCCATCGTCTTTGCGATCAACAAAGGACGCAAGGATGCCGTTGTGAGGATAAAGTTGAAGCAGACAACTAACGATAGGGTTAATATTGTACGTAAAGTTTGGGTCATTTTTTATTCTCCTTTTAATATTTATTTTTATTTGTTGGTTGGTAGCAAAAAATGTGTTTTTTGACTATCAATTTTAGTTAACAAGTTACGTTCATTCAGATACGTTTTTTCCAGAGAATACGAAACAAGCAAAACAGACGAAACAAACGAAACATACGAAATTTTGCCATAAACTCTTTTCGTTTATTTTGTGTTTTTCGTCTGTTTCGTATTCTCACAAAAATTGTGTGATATAACTAGGTTGTTTATTTTCCTATGAAAAATCCCATTCCATTCCATTACCTTCCTGTGAATTATTCCAAATTTAGTAATATATACTTTTTACACTTGAAATTTCCTCTTTTATAAATTCACGGTGAATATTTATACAACCAATCCTGAGTTTTAATCGATTCGCAACAGGTAACCAATTTCCCCTCCCTTAATAAC
>JAISQS010000684.1 GCA_031274045.1 Planctomycetaceae bacterium
CGTATCTGGTGGAATCTGAATATTCAGATTGCCTACTCGCCTGTTTATACCGCCAATCGGCTGGAGCTTGGCGAATCCTTCACGCGGTTTATTGATGCCAAGCGGGATAATTTTGTGAAGAACGCAAAAGATATTTGGCAGTTTGACGACTGCGCCACCGTTCCGCATACGACGGACTACGAGGGCTTGCGCGGCGACGGAACTTGTGCGCCGAATCATTACATCAATCCGGGCGATTTCACTTGGGCTCTCCATCTTTATTGGCAACAATACCGGTTCTCAATGGACGAATCGCTCGTGACCGATCAAAAGAAACACGCCTTTTATCCGTTGCTCAAACAAAGTGTCAATCTGTATCTGAAATTGCTCAAGACCGGCGAGGACGGCAAATTGCACCTGCCCAAAATGCACTCGCCCGAATACGGCAACGACGAGGACAACAATTATAATCTGTCGCTTTTACGTTGGGCTTGCGAGACTTTGATTTATTTGAATGATCGTTACAAATTCGATGATCCTTTGCGAAAGGAATGGGCGCGTGTGTTAAATGATCTTGTGCCGTATCCGCAGGATGCCAACGGATTCCGTGTCGGGAAAACGTTGTCGTTTACGCAGTCGCACCGTCATTGGTCGCATAATCTGATGGTTTGGCCCCTGCATATTTTGTCAACAGACCAACCTGAGAACAAGGAACTTGTCGAAAAATCCGTCAAGCATTGGCTGACTGTGGAAAACGCCAAACAAATCTACGGCTGGTCGCTTGCTGCGGCATCGGCGTTGTATTCATGTTTAGGTGATGGCGAGAATGCGTTGCGTTGTTTGAAGGCTCATCACAATGCAAAACGTTTTGTGATGCCGAACACGCAATACATCGAAGGTTCGCCGGTGATTGAGTGTTCGTTAGTTGCGGCGGAATCGCTTCAAGAGATGCTGATCCAAAGTTGGGGCGGTGTCATTCGCGTTTTTCCCGCCGTTCCCGATGAGTGGAAAGATGCCGCATTCCGCGACCTTCGGACGGAAGGGGCGTTTCTTGTCACCGCTGCACGCAAAGACGGCAAAACAAAATGGGTGAAAATCAAAAGCCTCGCCGGTGAGCCGTGCATAGTGAAGCCGAATTTTGACGGCAAATTCCAAATATCAGAGATACACCTTCTCAGCTTATTCTATCTGTCGAACTCCTCCGTAAGTATCAAGGAAACCAAGCCGGGTATTTTTGAACTCGGCTTGGCAAAAGATCAGGAAGTTGTCCTTCATCAAAACGCGAATGATGACATAATTCAAAACGAGGGTAGTGTCATAAGGAAACAAGTCATCCCAGTCACGATTCCGCAAGAAAAACCGAACTTCTGGGGCGTGAAATGAAAGACGTGAGATAAAGAACGTGAGATAAAGAACGTGAGATAAAATTGCGCCGTACATGCCGATTGTATTGCTCTTGTTATAGCACATAAGTTTAAGATATGTTTTTTTTCGATGTCGTGCAGCGATGGCATCATGTATAACCGGTGGTGTACGCAGCGTAATCACCGGAACCGGACGAGATAATTGAAAACGCCGAAGACGACTCGGTTATTAACGATGTTCTGAAAGACAACGGCAACCTCGATAAAACGTGGCTTAAGAAAAATTTGAAATACGAGGAACTTGAAACCGAAGACAAAACGGTGTTACAAAGCCTGTCCGATTTGGTTGTGCGGGTTGTTGAAGGCAGCAAAGCAGTGAAAGACCTCCGCGCCGCGCTCGACAAGAAAACCCGTGAGCAATTTTACCAAATTGACCGACGATGATTACTTGGAACTGTTGCTTAACCGCAAATGGTACCGTGCCATTGTCGGCGAGGTTTATTTGCTATACACGGCAGAGAGTCACCGAATGTCAGACCGCATCGATACTCTTGCTGACCGTTACTGCGAAACCCTTTCGCAGATTGTCGAGGAAGTCGCTCAATATGAGGTGAAGGTAATATCTCATCTGGAAAGGATGGGATTTGAGTGGTAGCATGAATGCACGAAAATTGGGGGCGTAATTATGAAACAATTAAAAATTTATCTGGATATGTGTTGCTATAACCGGCCTTTTGATGAGCAAAATAAGGAAATAATACGACTTGAAACACAGGCAAAACTGGAAATTCAACATAGAATAAAGCAAGGTATCTATTTACTTGTGTGGTCTTATATGCTGGATTATGAAAATAAGAATAACCCTTTTGAACAAAAGCGGAATACTATCGAATCATGGCGTGAAATTGCAGCGGAGTATGAAGAAGGCGATGACGAAACGCTTGCGATGGGCAAAAGGTTTATGAAATTCGGTTTGCGGCATAAAGACAGCATACACCTTGCTTGTGCGGTAAAACATAATTGCGACTACATCATAACAACCGACAGGAAATTTATAAATAAGAAGAATCAAGTTGCAGATATTAAAATCGTAAACCCAGTAATTTTTTTACTGGAAACGGAGGAAATACAATGAGAGCCGATAATGTTTTGTGTGTTGATGCTATGGAACTGTTGATCAGAGGTCTTGGGGAAATTGATGCGGAGCGTTTTATCTACCTGATCAAAAGCGAACACTTTGATTATACGGAATGGCAACGCATGCTTTGGGAAGAAAAAAATATAGAAGAAATACACGAGGAAGCAAAGGCGTTTTCGATGGATAAAAGAGCCAATGACCGAAAATAAATAAGAAAAAAATTGGTGGCTCTTTTATATTTTTTTGTTGGAGAGCTAACATGAAATAATGTAATACATCAGTGAAAATTGGCAACGCGATATTAAAAAAAACTGATTTTTACATGATTTTTCCCAAACAAAACAACCTTAGTAGCCCGTGGATCCCCCATAAACATAACCTTATTCCCTTATCTTGAGTGAGTAACCTAATAAGGTAATAAGGTAGATATTTTTTTATTGTCAATGGTTACTAAGGTTGTTTTGTTGGGAAAAATAAGGTTATAAATAAGGTTTGATTAGAGCGGATATTTCGCTGATATATTACACTTGTTTTATTAGTCGCGGAATTGAACGAATTTTCAAATCCTGCGGATTTTTTAATCGCCGAAGACTAGTATCAACAGATGTACACCATGACCTCGTTATACCACACAAGTCCGCCGCAAAGCGGCGACGGACTGGAACGCGGGTGTCCCGCCCGCCTCTGTGCGTAATAGAACCGAACAAGTTTGAACTGAACACCAAAACGGTTTGGCAAATGTAAGGTGGGCAACCGCCCGGCGGTCGGTTGCCCACCTTACGGTGACAACACGTTTTTAACCATTTAACCATTTAACCATTTAACCATCTAACCATCTAACAATTTAACAATTTAACCATTTAACCACTTAACCATTTAGCAAGAAAAATATAGTATGATGAAAAAGTTGATTTGTATTTTATGTGTTGCTTTTTGGGCAACGGGCGTATTTGCCCAAGATGTAGAGCGGGTACATGTCATTTCCAAAACACATCTCAAGCAAAACGCTGGCGTTGTGTCTTTAGCCGGAGAATGGCGTTTCAGACTTGATCCGGACGACGCGGGATTGAAGAATGAATGGTATAAGGAGACATTCACGGAAAGTATTAATTTGCCCGGTTCGTTGCAGGAACAAGGATACGGGAACGATGTGGACATTCATACAAAATGGACGGTGGAACAAATGGGTCGCACGTGGTACAATGCACC
>JAISQS010000566.1 GCA_031274045.1 Planctomycetaceae bacterium
ATTTTGAGTCGAAGAGTATGGCGGCTAGGAAAAACGAAGATTGACGTGATTTTAATTTCGCATCCTGACGCGGATCATTTTAACGGCTTGGAAAAAATTATTGAGCGGTTTGATGTCGGGGTTGTTCTGGTTTCGCCGTACATGTTTGTAAAACGGACAAGCAAAAAAATTGCAGAAAACGATAACCCAAACGACGACACAGACAACCCAAACAATACCAAAAAATCTGAAATCGATCGCAATTTTGAAGGAGTAATTCGTTTGCGGGAGTTGTTGCAAGAGCGTAAGATTCCGGTTGTTGAGATTGCGTCTGGCGATGATTTGATTGCGTACGGTTTACCCGAATCGGCAATCTTGCATCCGCCTCGCGATGGATTTGAGACAGAGGAATCAAATGTAACGAGTGTGGTTTTGCAATTTGCACACAATAGAATACGTATACTGCTACCGGCAGATTTAGATGGCAAATTGAGGTCGCCCTTTTTGAGTCTGCCGCCAACGCATTGCGACGTAATGATGGTTCCACATCACGGCGGCAACTCAAAAGAAACCGAACCACTACTAAAATGGGCAACTCCAAATTTATTGATAATCAACGACGGAGGATTCACCCACAGAACTTTCCCAATCGAACAATATCAAAAACAAAATAAAACCGTCCACTCAACACGCGACAACGGATACATCAAAATTATCATTGATAAAACCGGATTACAAGAGAAAACATTGAACAAGAAAAGTAGACATCATAAAGTAGGCGACGTAAAGTAGACAACCGACCGCCGGGCGGTTGCGTCGCCAGTAAATCATTATCGCTCGCCGACAGCGGAATCGCCAAAACGCATCGTCAACGTAAGGTGGACAACCGACCGCTGGGCGGTTGTGTTTTCGGCGAGCGGAGCAAGACGAAAACAGTGGGGCTGAACACGCATCGACAAAACCAAAAGCCCAAACGTCGGCGTAGCCGACAATAGCCGCGAAGCGGCACGGACTGGAACGCGGGCGTCCCGCCCGCCTCTGTGCGCTAGGCAACCGAACAAGTTTGAACTGAACGCCAAAACAGGTTGACTACCTTACGATCTCCAACACAACCGTCCGGCGGTCGGTTGCCTACCTTGCGTTATCAATCTACAATAGAACGTTGGCTTGTGGGGATTGGCGAAGGCTTATGTTTTGGCAGCTTAAAATCGTTATAATACGAATAACTGTCATGGGAGTCTTTTCCGGTTTTATTGGTTGCCAAAAATGACAATTTGGTTTAAGAATATTGTCTCTTACGTCGAAAGTTATCGAAGGGATACTATATACTCTTATACATGATGCGGAACGCGAGACAGATGAACACGGAAGTAAGAGACAGATGATCGCGGAATTAAGAGGCAGGAAGTAAGAGGCAGAAGATCAATGATTTGCAATTGCCAAAAAAAATTGCGGCAACAGCGTAAAAAAACGATACGAATAAATCAGTTCGTATCACTACTGAAAACTTTTTCGGAGGATACAAAAATGAAAACAAACAAACAGGATTCGAATTTTAACAATTCGATTTGTGAGAATTTAAGAATCAGCAATCAGATGTTGAATATCTTTTTGTTGGTGTTTTTTGTCTTGGTTATTTCGTTGTTTTGGATTAGTCCAATGCGTGGAGACGAGTCTGTTGCGAGTTATGATTTCTATACTTCGCCGGACAAGACAGGTTACGCCGCACTCGGTATTCGGGCAAATTCTGCACCAAGTAACGCTGTGCATGAGATTGTCTTTTTGGTAGACACATCCGCAAGCCAGACAGGTCAAGTCCGTACCGATACTCTCGACACTTTGAAAACAACGATTGCTAACTTGCCCGAAAATTCACGAATCCGGATTTTGACAATGGATGTTGAAACGGCACCGATTACGCCGAAATTTGTGAGCAAAGATTCCGCTGAGTTGAAAGTTGCATTGGACGAATTAAAACGCCGCGTACCGCTCGGCGCAACCGACATGCAAAAAGGAATCGAAGCCGCCCGCAAAAGTTTTGACCAAAATCAGATTAACACTACCGGCGTAAAAAGAGCTGTCGTCTATTTTGGCGATGGTCGAAGCATGGCGAAAACTGTTGACGTGCCGGTTTTTAGAAATGAGGTAGATAATTATGTTGACCAAAGAATCCCGTTCACGGCTTGCACGGTTAGTCCAACGTCAAGTTTTGAGATTGTTGCGGCGTTCGCGAATCGGACTGGCGGGAATCTAGTGAATTTCTCCACAAACGTACAAAAAGAATGGCAAAAAGCACGCGGCGAAGCTAATGATAAAAAGCTCGATTCTGTTGACTTGCCTGATTTCAGCGCAATTGCGGGCAAGCAAATTTTGGACTCCATTACTGCCAACGTCGTTTGGGTTGATCCGTCCTCTTACGCATTTCCAGACAACTGGGAAGTTTTCCCAACTACACTGCAACCAATCAGAAGCGACAGAGAAACTTTCGTTTTTGCCAGAACAACCGAATCCGATTTGAAGCCGTTCAATCTTTCCTTGAGCGGAGAAACCGCCGACGGCAAAGTCGATCTTTCGTGGAATGTTGTGCCGAATCCGAATCAAATCACAAAAGACGGAAAACTTGTAGTCAAAGGTAAACATTTTTTAGCCGGATTAGTTGAAAGTGCCGCGCGAAACGACGGTTCGACTCTGCCGATAACCGACAGAGAATCGTTAAATAATTTGCAAAATCTCTTTTTGGAAAATATTGATCTACAACTCGATAAAGCCAAAGCATCGCTAGAAACCGGAAACCCAAAACAAGCAATGCCGATATTGGCAAATGTTCTAAAACTTGATCCGGGCAACAGTACGGCGGTGCGTTATCTTGAGGTTGCAAACCACGATGCCGCAAATAATACCGTCACCTACGCCGGAGATTCAACCCCCGACGAAACACCAATCGGCGAAGAAAACACAACTGCCGCTCCAACAAAAAGACCGCCGTTACCGGCAATGGTTGACACGTCGATTATTGAGAGATCGATTAGCACGCAAAAATTGCAAAACGAAGTCGGCGCGGTAATCGCCGAAGCCAATAGAACAATGGCAATCGATCCGGTCGGAACCGAACAAAAACTCCGTTTGATGATGACTTCAATAAGAGAAAATACGAGTCTTGCCCCGAATTATAGAAATAATTTTCTCGACAGATTAGGCAATACTTTGAGACAAACTCAACATGAAAAATTCGTAGACGACAAAAGAGTAAGACGGACACAAGAGAATCTGTACACCGAAAAAGTAAAACTCGAAAGCCTCGACGCATTGGCGGAACAAGACGCAAGAGCTATCCAAATCTTTAACCGATTCAACGCTTTGATGAATGCGGCTGAATACAAAACTGCGGTAACGGTTGCGGAGTCGGCGATGGAAATGTTGCCGA
>JAISQS010000576.1 GCA_031274045.1 Planctomycetaceae bacterium
CGATAAAACCAAAACGCCCTACGTTTTGGGCAATTTGGTATATCAACACGTTTTCCGCCCCACTGTTTTCGTCTTGCTTCGCTCGCCGAAAACGCAACCGCCCAGCGGTCGGTTGCCCACCTTACGTTTGCAAATTTTTTTGGCGTACAGCTCTACCTCGTTCGGTTTCCTAATGCACGTCGGCGGGCGGGATGCCCGCGTTCCAGTCCGTGCCGCTTCGCGGCTGTTGTCGGCTACGCCGACGGGTGACGGTTTGGAATATCAACACGATTCCCACTCCACTTCGTCGGGGGCAAGCCCCCGTCGCTAACATTATGCGAATGCGTTTATGACTTGTGCGATACAATAAGGTGTTTGCCCCGTATTGACAATGTACATTACAATTCTTATGATTTTGCACGGTCTTGTTATTCCGATAGACCGAATGTAACTTTTTGAAAAATTGTTACGCTTGATGTTGACTTCAAATTGACATGTACGTCATTTTGAAAAATTTCGCGTTGAATTGGCATTGGTGCAATTTGTTCACGTGCCGATTTGACAATTAAAAAAATATCCTCTAACTCACAAAGAAAGAAAAGGAGTTACTATGAAACGATTTTTTCTGATAGCTGTTGCGGTACTTTGCATTATTGTTGCGCAAAGTATTTCCGCGCAAGCTGCGGACGGCAACAAAGCACCTTTGGCAAAAGCCAAGTTGTTTGCCAAGTTGCCAACAGAGATGAGCGGACCTGACGGTTTGACCGTCTCGCCCAAAACCGGCACAATTTTTCTCACCGTTCCAAACTTTAACAGCGGCGGTAGAAAAAGCGGCGATTCCAAACCCCCAAAGAAATATCCGGGCATTCTCGCAAAAGTAAGTCTCGATGGTAAGGTTGAGAAGTTGCTTGAGTTTCCGCCTTTGGAATCGACGGGACAAACCGGCTGTATGGGATTGGTTTTTGGCACAGACGGCAACTTGTACGTTTGCGACAACCAATACTTTTTCGATACGGATCACAAATCGCGCGTGTTGCGTGTTTTGATGGACGGAGATAAACCGACAGGTAAAGTGGAAGTTGCGGTCGAAGGGTTGAATCTTGCCAACGCAGCAGCTTGGCACGAAGGAAAACTTTACGTGTCCGATACGTTCCTCGATGTTCCGGGCAAAGTAGGCGCGGGCGGAATCTGGGCATTCCCCGCGAAAGATATACTAAAAGCCGGAAGCGGCGACAATCCGCCAATAAAAGTTAAACCAGTCAAAAGCCTAAACTCACGGCAATACCCAAAATATCTGCTCATCGCACTCGAAGCCAAAAAAAGCGAAAGAGGAGATAACGCAGGATTTGACGGTATCACGTTTGCAAACGGAACCTTGTACACAGGGAACTTCGGTGACGGCACACTGTACGCAATCCGATTCAGCAGAACCGGACGAGTCGTCACAGCAGAAGTTATCCATAAAGGCGAAACAACTATCAAATGTTGCGACGGCGTATACTACGACAAAAACGCAAATAAAATATACGTCAACGACTCACAAAGAAACGCCATCTGGAGCTTCAAACCAACCAGAAGAGGACAAGCCGCAAAACTAGAATTGGTCGCTGAAAACGGAGACACCGACGGCGCAGACGGCTCACTTGACCAACCATGCGAATGCATCGTTATCGACAAAAAAATGATCATCGTAAATTTTGACTGGCCATTTCCGGGACTAGTCAACACAAAATACGATGAACCTTCAACATTGTCAGTAATCGAATTACCGTAACGATAAATTCACAAAATCAACTGCCGCGTCGGCAGATTGATCCACGTCAAGCAAAACACAACTCAAAAGTTGTTCACAATTTTTTAGAAGTTGTCATTTGGAACATCGGAATTATAAAGCGGCAGAAACGTATCATAAAAATACGTTACTGCCGCTTTTTTTTGTTACCAAAACGAGATTCATTTTACGTTGCGCTAAATACAACAGACGAAATGTCCGCGTTATAGTCATTACCGCCGGTTTTGAACGAATCAGAGCAGGCGAAGGATTGCCCCATGATTCTGTCATTTTGTTTTGAAGAATTATACTCTTCTTTTACTATTTCAATTGTTCTAATCGACCTAACCAAGCATCAAAACGATGACATCGTTCGCGAATTTTTTTGATTCCGATTTGTTCTATAATTCGCCAACCATGAGCATTGACACTGCTCCCTTTTTTATATGAAGGCACTATCTTCATAATCCTTTTAGACGGAGCGGTTATTCTTGAATCGTTAATCTCTTCGCAATTCCCCGTAAACTTATCAAGAATATCTCGAAAATCAGACTCATCTGCGCCAAGAATTTTTCCCATCGTTGTTGTATCACTAAAAAACAACGCTTCCAACTCATACATCTGAACATAAGGAATAAAACGTACCGGATTCAATTCCGTCAATGTCTTTAAGAGGGTCTTTTTCATCCCATCTTCTATCAATTCAGCTTTTTTGATATATGAAGATTCTGATTGGGCAATGTCTCGATTTGTCCAATCATCCGGTAAAGCATAGTAATCAAAAAAAGTCGTTACAAACGTATTATTTTCTTGCTTCAAAAGGTTACAAATATCCTGCAACACTCTGCTAAATTGACAATTACCTCCTTTGTGACTCGGTTTACCGACAACACGCGGACAAAAAATAATGCCGTGATCCGCAAGGTAAGGTGCCAATACTTTCTGAAAGACCGCACGTTCTGTTTGCCCTTCGACAACAGCATAAACTCTATACATACGCAGGTCCTCCATCAATTACATTTTTTTCCAAAAGTTCTCCGAGCGTGTAATCTTCTAACCACTCCTGCAATTTTGAATTTTCCAAGCGTGTAAAAACAGATTCGTTGCCGCCTTTCCGCTCAACAACAACCGTATTGTCCGGTACAAAATGATTTAATAAGGTCGTTGATTGCGTCGAAATAATTAACTGCGAACGTTCCGAAGCCGATTGAATGAGACCTGCCAAAACACTAATCGCAAAAGGATGAAGCCCCAACTCAGGTTCATCCAAAATAATAACGGACGGTTTGACAGGCATTGACAACAACGTTGCCAGACAAATAAAACGAAGCGTGCCATCGGAAAAGTGATAGGGTTGCATCGGGTAATCAGACCCCTTCTGTTTCCAATCAAGTTTTACCTTCTCGGTTTTTTCGCCGTTCTTTCGCGGCTTCAAAAGGAAGTCATCAAAAAACGGTGCCGTCAAACGTACATTATCAACAATTCGTTGATAAACATCGTTCCTCTCTTCACGCAAGTAAAGTAAATAAGGAGCAATATTGGAACCATTCGACCGTAAAACATCGTAATCGTCAACAATTTCACTACGCCGCGCCGCAGCAGTATGACTCGTATCATGAAAATGATAAATCTGCCACGAATTGATAGCGTTGTAAACGTGATACGATACGCCGTGTTGCGACCAAATACCGGCTGCGTCTTTTTCTTCTGGTAATCGGGATTCAGTATGCCCGTTGCCCATAACCCACCATTGCCCCAGACGATAATAACGTTCTTCGGTCTTAAAAATAAATGTCTCTTTTGCCGTCGGTTCCAATATAAAACGATAACCATTATCTCCAAAAAACAATTCCGAATGTATTTGTGAAGTAACGCTGGGACCGTTAAATAAAAAATCGTCAGCCCCGCCATTTCTGATCGTAAAGTCCTTCAAATTACCTCGCATCATTTCTTTCAACATTCGGAAGAACTCGACAAAATTACTCTTACCGGCTCCGTTGGAACCGATGAGAATGTTAATATCCCGTAGTTCAAAGTCCGTCAATTTCTTGATGGACTTAAACCCGTTAATTGTTAACTTGTCAAGTTTTGGCATCGTTTTACACTTCGTTTGCACAGGGGCATTAAAGTTTCTGATTGTTTCGTATTTGTGTGAGGTTTACATTTTGGATGAGACATCATAAGTTTGCCGCGTAGCGGCGGCGGACTGGAACGCGGACATCCCGCTCTCGTTATACCGCACAAGTTTGCCGCGTAGCGGCGACGGACTGGAACGCGGGCGTCCCGCCCGCCTCTGTGCGTAATAGAACCGAACAAGTTGGAACTGAACGCCAAAACGGGTTGGCAAACGTAAGGTGGGTAACCGACCGCCGGGCGGTTACGTCGGCGCAAGCCGACAACCGGATCGCCAACACACGCCGGAAATTCTATCGCCCAAAACGTAGGGCGTTTTGGTTTTTTCGGTGCATGTTCCGCTCCAATGTTTTCGTCTTGCTTCGCTCGCCGAAAACGTAACTGCCCAGCGGTCAGTTACCCACCTTACGTTTGCCAAACCGTCTTGGTGTTCCTTCCAAACTCGTTCGGTTTCCTAATGCACAGAGGCGGGCGGGACGCCCGCGTTCCAGTCCGATTGCCGCTACGCGGAAATTTTTTCTCTTTCCGCTGCGCGAAAAATTTTTTTCCTTGCTGCTGTGCGGTATTGTTGGTTGTGGTGGTTTTATCTGGTACTATTCAAAATATTCGTTTGATGGTAAAGTAAGCGGGTGTCCATTTTATCCGTCTGTTTCAGCTCGTTGCTGTTGGCGGTATCGACAAATCCGCGACCTTTTTTTTGTCTGTTTGTTTTTTCATTTGTTTGTGTAGTTGATTGATTGCAAATGGGATTTTGCTTATCTTGGCGGTTCTTATTTTGTGTTGATCTTTTTTTTACTCACGGCAAGTACGGCTATGGTCTTGTTGGGCTGTAGGCAAATTGACAAGCTGAATCTAATGCTGTTGTTGATGTGCAAATTTGATTTGTGATCAATGCGGTGTTATTGCGGCGTTTGGTTGCGGCTAACTTTAAAATAGGAGTGAAAAAATTATGAATATGAGAAAAATTTCATCAGTAGGTCGGCGGCGTTTTTTGAAGAGTGTTGTTGCTCTTTCGGCTGGCATTGCTGTTCCGATTTATATTTCGGGCAACGTTCTTGGGAAGGACGGTTCAGTGCCTCCCAGCGAACAAATTTTACTTGGCGCAGTCGGCATCGGCTCAAGAGGCAATCACGACCTCAGCGTGTTTATGCGGAACAAAGACGTGCGGTTCGTCTCAATTTGCGACATCCGAAAACAACGACGCGAACAAATCAAACGCGATGCCGACAAATTGTACGGCAACAATGACTGCACAATGTTTCGCGACATGCGTGAATTTTACGCACAAAATCCGAGTATTGATGCCGTGCTGATTGCGACAGGCGACCGCTGGCACACGATGGCAACAATAGTTGCCGCCAAAGCCGGTAAAGATGTTTATTGTGAAAAACCTTTGTCGTTGACGATTCAGGAAAGCCGCGCCGTTGAGAAAGCAGTCAATAGATACGGGCGAATCTTTCAAGCCGGAACACAACGCCGGAACATCGGAAACTTTCAACTCGCAGCAAAACTCGCTCACGACGGTAAACTCGGAAAGTTGACCGAAGTTCACGCGAACACACTCAGCCCGCAAACAACACACGATTGGCGCGAAGCACAACCCGAACCGCCGCGCGATGAAGTTGATTGGGATCTTTGGCTTGGTCCTTGTCCGTGGCGACCGTATCACGAGGCTTATGTTCGCGGCGGCTGGCGTGATTTCTATGATTTTCACGGCGGCGGCATTCTTGAATGGGGAACGCATACGGTTGATTTGTGCCAGTGGGCAAATCAATCAGATGATACCGTGCCGATTGAATACTTTGCAACGTTCGATCAAAAAGGGAACAAAACTGCCCGTGTCGAAGCAATCTATGCCAATGGCGTAAAGTTGGTTTGCAGGAATAGCGGGTGGATTGGTTTGGGGACGTGTTCGGCGAGGTATGTTGGTGAGGAAGGTTGGGTTGAGACAGGTGATTCGGGACGTATGGAAGTTTCGTCGGATGCTTTGCGGAAGGAGCTAAAGTATTTCGGAATGCCGGGTACTTCGCCGGATAATCACATCCGCGAATTTATCGACTGCGTAAAATCCCGCAAAAAACCGGCATCAAACGCTGAAGTCGCAGCAAACGCACACATCGCGTCACATTGCGCAAAAATCACATGGGATTTGAATCCGGCTAAATTGTCAGACTCCGAAAAATCATTCTCTCTAAAATTCGACCCAATCAAAGAAGAATTCATCGGAGACACACAAGAAGTAAAAACCGCAAACCGACTCAGAAGCAGAGCAATGAGATCGCCTTGGCGTTGCTAAAAATTACAACACAGAATATCAATCTCAAATCAATGTCACCTCTAAAATACAACCAAACAGAAAACAAGAGAAACAGAATCGATTATCGATCTTCTCTTGAATTACCTGTTGCAAATTTTGTCAGTTGCAAATTTTGTCAATTGATCAAATGTAAATTTGTAAATTGATCAAAAATAATTTTAGAAGTGTTACAAATTAACTATCAAGCTCATCGCAAAAATACACACAACGCACCATGAATTTCGTCGGCACAAAAAAACGTAAATGCCAACGAACGAGTGCGGAAATTCAAGTATAATCGTTTTATACGCGGCACATTACATATTTAAAGTGTGAGTGATTTAAAAGACTTATATTTTGACTTTGTGGGATTGTTTTGTTGTGATGGGCATAACTCAAAAAATAAAATTTAACTAAAAATGAAACAGATATTGAAACGAAAAATCCAGACATACGTTGGACAATTGCGATCTTGTGTTGCAATGTTTACGGCGGCTGGGAGTGGTGTTGGTAACGCGGTCAAGTTGTACCGTTTCATCGGATTCGGTGTGATGTTTTTTGTGACGTGTGTTGCAATGTACACTTTGGGCGGTTCGCTTTTTGCGCAGGATCCGAGTTGGCATCGACCGCCCGGCGCGACTTTATCCGCTAACAGTGCGGAAGTGGTCAAGGAGTTGCTCGTCACAAAGGACGAAACCTACGCGCTCAAGATACTCGAAGTCACCGAGACGGACAATCAATCGCTGCGTTTGAAAATGTTCGCGTACAAACAACTCGGAAAATACGGCACAAAGAAATCCGTTCCGGCAATCGCCGAACGCCTTTTTGTCGAGAAGGAAGGGTTCTACGCAAGATACGCTTTGGAAACTATCCCCGACAAAGAAGCTGACGAAGCTCTTGCAAATGCCGCGAAAAAAACGAATGACCCCGCAACGCTTGCAGGTATTTTGACATCGCTAGGCGTTCGCTCGCAACACTTCATCAACACCGATAAAAATATCGCTTCCTCAACTGCTAAACAATTTTTGACTCACGCCAACGAGGATGTGCGCAAAGCTGCGGCGTATACTTACGCTTTGACTGCCGATGAAAGTGCGATTGACTTCTTCACGCAAAAAACACTCGATCCGACACAAGCTGATTCCGCATTTTTGCTGGCTGAAATTCTCACCGCGAAAGGGGCGAAGGACAAAGCCATCAAAATTTATGATGCGTTGGCGGCTGCGGATATTTATCAATATCAAAGGGAATCGGCTGTTTATAATGGGATTTTGTCGCGTGGTGTGGATGGTGTTGGGTTGCTTACGGCTCAACTGAAATCGGATGTAACCGCGTTTTTTGAAGTCGGTTTGAAGGCGGGACGCGAGCTGACAGATGATGCGAATGCTACTGTCACGAAGGCAATGCTTGACCAACTTGACAAAGAAAAAAATATTGAGCGGAAAGCTAAATTAGTCCGTTCGATTGGTGATCGTAAAAGTGCCGCGTCGAAGAAGGTTTCTTTGCCGCAAATTGCCGGTTTAGCGAAGTCTGCTGATGTGGCGGTGCGGATTGCGGCGATTGATTCTTTGAGAAATATTGGTGATGCGTCGGTGTTGCCGATTTTGATTGATGCGGCAAATCAGACAGCGTCGAAAGAAATCGCACAAGCCGCAAAGAATACTTTGACAAATTTACCCGGACGTGAGATTGATGCTGCGATAGTGAAGTTGTTGGATGATGGCGATGTGGACGCGAAGATTATTGCAATTACGCTGATCAAGGAGCGGCGGATTTTTACGGCGAGTGAGTCATTGAGGAAAGCGTTGAGCGATTCGAATGAGAAGGTCAGCAATGCTGCGGTTGATGCGTTGGGACAAATTTCGGGGTTGAAAGATTTGCCGATGCTGATTGATTTGATGATCAATGCCGCTTCGCAAGCGGAGGCTGATAAAATTTTGATTGTGCTGAAATCGGCGTGTACACGTTTTCCGCAAGAAGCAGCGTCAAATATTGTTGTGACGAAGTTTATTGAAAAGAATGCGCGGGTTAATACGCAGTTGTTGAATTTGTTGATGGAGATTGGCGGGCGTAGGGCGATGGAGATTGTCAACAGTTACGTCTGGGGCGATGATGCTGAGTTGCGGGACAAGGCAACTGAAATTTTGGGCAAATGGCGGTCGCCGAGAGATTTGGATTTGATCGCTGATGCGTGTCTCAAATTAGCCAAAGAGTCAAAGGAGACAACGTACAAAATTCGCGGATTGAAGGGATACATTAGACTTGCCCGTCAATTTGACATGCCGGAAGACAGACGCTTAAAAATTTGCCAAGAGGTTTATGATCTCACGGACAGAAATGAAATCAGGATTTTGATTTTTGACGTGTACGCGAGAAATCCGAAGTTAAAGTTTTTTGAAGCGGCAGCGAAACACCTCGACAACGAAGCATTCAAAAAGAAGGCGGAGGAAACGTTGGTGATTATCGGCGAAAAAACGCAAGATAAAGGAAAACAAATCGCAGACACAATGAAAAAAATCATCGAACAATCAACAAACAACGACATCAAAGAACGAGCGAAACGTGTCCTCGACAAACAGTAGTACCAAGTTCTACAATTTTAGTTGCGTAATTTAATGAATTTTTTACCGCAAAGTTCGCAAAGGTTTTCGCAAAGGTTCGCAAGGAATTTTATTGCGTTCTTTGCGTGATCTTTGTGTTCTTTGCGGTTAAAAAATTCGGGAGCAATTATGCGTGAACAATTATAATTATGCGTGAACAATTACAGAGTCTTGTAGTAATCGGCGGTTTTATTGCTCAGTAATTATTTTTGAGAACCAAATCTAAAATTTAGTAATATATCAGTGAAATGCCTCAACGCTGTCGTAAAACAAACCTTATTTACAACATTATTTTTTACAAAAACAACCTTAGTAGCCATTCATAATTCATAATTCACAGTTCATAATTCACATTGATCATTGTGCATTGTGCATTGTGCATTGCAGCAAGCCGTAGGCTTGCATCGCTCGGTAGAAAATGATGTTCCCACACACG